>JBEGOB010000363.1:0-7384 GCA_041182265.1 Verrucomicrobiota bacterium
TTCGATCAGTGGCGGCCCTTCCTCGCTATTCGCAAGAACCCAAGCCTTGATAGACGACAAATCCTTGAAGGATGGTTGGAAGTTACCCCTGCGGAGTTTTTCCATGAGTTGTTCAAGAATCCGATCCTTGAAATGGTGAGTATCAGCCGGAGGAAGCGCCGCAAGATCGATCAAGTTGGGAAGATCTCCCGATGGAATCCAGAAAGGCATGAGGTCCTTCAGATCGTTATCGTCTTCGTGTTGTTCGATGAGGCGAACCATCGTGTTGAACGCCAAAAAGGCCGCACCAACCAAACGCTCTGGAGAGCGTGAAGCTTGAGCGCGATGCCAAATGCGGCTCGGAAACTCTTCCGAAGTGACTGGGAGTCTGCGTGTTCGATTCACTTCACCCCTGGCCGCAGCTTGCAAGAGATCGCTCACGATGGGCGACGGCGACCGCGACGGCAAAAACTCTTCAAGAAACCCGCTTTTTCTGCCCGTGCTCCAATTCCTTGCGGCTCGGACAAACAGACCAATGGCCGTTGGCGTGCGCTCGACTGGCGGGAGGGCACGAAGGATGCGACCCGCATGTTTTCCGTAGCCACCCTGCGGGTCAGTGATTCCTCATCAAACACTGGGCATTTGGATCGGGAGTGGAAGTCTTCCCAAACGGAAAGGGCGTGCTGATAGGCTTTTGTTTTAGAGTTCATATGATTCGCGTCAAAATGACAGAATTCCTTGTTGGATGGGTCGCTGCAAGTTGTCCGCCCTTCGTTATGTCATAACTAAATTGCTCCTCTACGCCGCATCCGTGAATCCCACCAACTCGCGGATGCGTGATGGATGGCGGATCTTTTTCAGCGCCTTTGCCTCGATCTGGCGGATGCGCTCGCGGGTGACATGGAATTGACGGCCGACTTCTTCGAGGGTTCTCGGCTGGCTGTCCTTGAGGCCGAACCTTAGCTCCAGAACTTCACGTTCACGCTCGGTCAGAGTGGCGAGAACCTGCTTGATTTTGGATTTGAGGATGGAGAATCCCGCTTCCTCCATCGGATTTCCGGCGGAGTTGTCCTCGATAAAATCCCCGAGGGTTGCCTCCGCCGAGTCGCCCACCGGTGCACTCAGTGACACCGGGTGGCGTGCCATATCCATCACCGCACGGACCCGTCCGACCGGCAGATGGATTTCTTCGGCGATTTCCTCCGGTGTGGGTTCTCGACCGATTTCCTGAAGAAGCTGCCGCTGCACCCGGGCCAGCTTGTGGATCGTCTCGATCATGTGCACCGGAATGCGGATCGTGCGGCTCTGGTCGGCGATGGCGCGGGTGATCGACTGGCGAATCCACCACGAGGCATAGGTGGAAAACTTGTAGCCCAAGCGGTATTCGAATCGGTCGATTGCTTTCATCAAACCCATGTTCCCCTCTTGAATGAGATCAAGAAACGGAAGACCGCGATTAGTGTAGCGTTTGGCGATAGACACCACCAGACGGAGGTTGGCCTCGGTCATTTCCTGTTTTGCGCGGCGACCGTCGGCTATCGCCTGGTAAAGTCCGATATGAGCTTCGTCAAATGTGGCGGGCGTGTGCCATAGGCGGAGGCAGCACTCGCGCTGCTTTGTCACGAACTCACGGTTCCGCGGTTCGGCACTAAGCCGACGACGGTATTTCACCATCCGCTCCGCAACCCCGTCCAGACTCTGACAGAATTCCTCGATGACGTCCGGTTTGAAACGAAAGCGTGCGTAGAGTTTTCCGAGCGCGACAAGGTTGGCTTGAAAGTCGCTCTCCAGTTTCTCGCGACTGCGCGGGTTCTTGGCAGAAAGCTGCCGGAACAGGATCGTGGTTTCCGCGTGCAGTGTTTTCACTTTACCACTCAACATTGTGAGATTCCTGAGATACTGATCCCGGGAGAGATCCTGATGACCGAGAACGACACAATCTACACGCTTGCGACCATCTCGGAGCCGGGAAGCAAGATCGAAATAGGTATGCGCTGCGATGCCGAAAGCCTGAAACCGACGGGCAGTTTCGCTTTCTGCGGACTCGATCCGTTTGGAAATCTCCACTTCCTGCTCACGCGTCAGTAGGGGGACCTTGCCGAGTTGTCGAAAATACAGGCGCTCCGGGTCGCTCAGGCTGTCCGCCGAAACAACGGGTTCAGGTTCAGCATCGAGATTCTCATCTGAAGTATCATCGCGGATTTCCACGCCAAGGCTCTGAAGGTGGTTCATGACCGCTTCGATCTCCGCCGGGTCCACTAGGTCGTTCAGAAGGCCTTCGTTGAGGTCGTCGTAAGAGAGGTGACCTTGTGTCTTTGCCAACTTTACGAGCGAGTCGAGCTTCTCCTGAAGTCCGGGTTCGGTGAATGCGAGCGAACTTGGCTCGGAGGGCTGTTTCGAAGGCTGGGGCGTATGGAGTTTTTTGCGCATGAAGGTAGGGAATGGGAGGTGAGAAATCAGGCGGCTTCCGGACTGGCAGGCTCGTTGTAGAGACGGATCAGCACATCTCTTTTGCGTCTCGCCACCTCCACGTCCTTCGTGTCGAGGGAATTGCAAATCACGCTGCGTTCACCGTTGGCGAGGATGAGCACGAACTTGCAATACCACGTGCCGTTGTTGTTCCAGATGTGGTGGTTGGGGTTCTTCTCCACCGCACGCATTTTCAATCGATACGCCTTGGCCGGTGCTGGAGTGAATTTTGCCACTGTCGTGACTGCGGCAAGTGAAGGGTTCTTGTCCAAACCAAGTCTTTGCTTTGCGAGCTTGCCGCTGCAATTGGCTTTCGCGGAGCGGACGAACGCTTCAACCGCACGCTTGGCGGCATCGAAAATCTGCTGCCCACGCTGGCGGCTGAATCCATGACGATTGCCGATTTTCTCAAAGCTTTGTTTTTCACGACCAAAAAGCCCACCACCGCTAAGAAAAACATCCGCATCACGCTTGGACAACCTATTCACCGCTTGCTGAAGGAGCTTCATGTCATCGTTCATCTCCGCCTCTTCTGTTGGCGCTGCAGCCTTGGTGTCGGCGATCAAATCGTATGCAGAGACATCGCTGGTATCATTGATGTAGCTATCCAACGACGTGGTTTTCTTCTCAAGCGCAAGCAACTCACGGACATCTTCAACCGGAAGCCTCATTGCCCAGGCCAGATCATCCGCCGATGGCTCAGCATCTGCCATCATCCCATTTTCACACCTTTCCTCAACGCGAAGTCTTGCGATGGTTTTCCTGAGAGCCAAAAGTTGACCGATCTTGGCCTCCGGAATTCCAATGGTACGATTCTTGTTAATGGCACGGAGCATGGCACCCCTGATGGGTTGGTGGGCATAAGAGGAAAGCTGATTGCCCATATCGGGATTGAATTTTTCGATGACCATCGCCATGGCGATGGTTCCGACCTGCACGAGTTCGTCTTCGTCCATGAGGTGCTTCAACCGGGCAGCAATGGAGACCACTAGACCTTGGTTCGCCTTAATCAGCAGTTCCACGATGGCTGCAGATTTCTTCTCCCAGAAAAGGATCGCCTCAGCATTCGCCTGCTGCGGCTTGTTGGAAAGTTCCGCCAGACGGAATTTAGCGGTTTCCAGGGAGGCAAACAGTTCGGCGTTTTTTTCGTGTTTCATGGCGTTCGATTCAGTGGATTTGGATTTCATGTTTTTAAGCGAAACAGAGCAGGGGGCGGAAATTTTGGGCACGGTGGAGCGATGGATGAGCGGTTCCTGACTTTCCGGTCAGGGCGCGAGGGAACGATCACGTCGGGAGACGCTTTGTGAAACGACCTGCGGAGCTGCGGATTTGCGCTAGCTCCGGACCGGTATCAAACAGGCAATGACGACGCTGGCGGCGGGTGCCGGAAGATTCCGGATGATACTCGGATCGGATTGAAGGCCGCGGTCGTTCATTGGCGCTGATAGGATTACGGGGATCTTGCGAATTGTCAAATTGGCCTGGAAGAATTGTGTCATAAACGGAGACTTTCGCAGATGATCGGGGTTTTCCGTCTCGTTGGGCGTCGGTGGTGGAAGCGGGCAGGTGCGGGGCAGTATGATTCGGTTTTAATTCACTAATTCCGCCCGGATCTCATCAAGAAACCGTGCGGAAATTGGATAAATGATATTGCCCCTTAAGCTCTTGATTGGCCTCTTCCACCCACTTGAGGGTGTTGGCGGCCCCGCGGTTCCGGGCGGTGAGGCAGGAGCGGGCCATCAACTCCAGCGAGGCGTAGCGAACTGCGGCCGTCTCGGTGTTATTGAAGCTCCGCAACAAGTCCTGGGTAGGGAGGGATAGCACCACCTTGCGCACCTTCAGTCGGTCGGTGGCAAAGATCACGATGCCTCCGATGTCGCTTGGCTCGCCCCAACCTTGGATGCCATATCGCACTAAGATGTTGCGCATATCGAACATCAGCTTCTCATGCTGTTGCGCACACGGATCGTTCCAATCACCACGTTCAAAGCGATTGAGATGGTGGCGTGCCAATTGGATGGCCTCGTCCAAAGTGAGGCGTTTGTTGGTCGGCATCACCTTCCATGGCGACTTAGTCAGAATTTCCTTTCCAAATTCTCGCTTCAGCGAATTCAGCACTTTGTCTTCAGGCGGCAGGTCGATGCGCACGATGCGGGTGCCCGGCTGTAATTCCACACGGAAGAGAACCGGCCCGAAGAAGAGCGCCGAGCGCCAGTTGCAGGTCACATAAGTGCCGCCGCCATAGGATCCGCCGTGCATCAAGCGGTCGATTCCCCTTTTGGCCAAGTGTTTCAGCATGGGGGTTTTCGCAGTCCACGACCAGTCACGAAACCCTTCCTTGAGGACCTTCCTCGCATTGCGCTTGCTCGTGCCGTGGAAAAACACCCTTCCGGTCATGTCCAATGGGTCCTGCCTGATTGTCGAATATGGAGTCGGCTGGGACGGGCAGAGCGGCGGCATCACAGTGTTTTACATGGCTTGTCAAGTCTTCGATTGTAAAAAATCGCCAAAATCGATGTAATCCCATTGATTATCAATGGCAAAATTTTCTCAAAATATTTTTGAGATGCCATTTTGGGCCGTTTTTAATGACTTCGTTCGCGGTGCTCGCCCGATGTCGCGACCGGGGATTATGACACAACACACCGCTCAATCGCGTTGCCGTACATTGCGGTCATCCATCTTGGTCGGAATACTTGGAGATCGCTTCCATCAAGAATCCTCGCCCGCCCCGCGGGACCTTGCAACGCAGCGCTATTTTCCACGTATCGCCCAACTTTGTTCGACAATTTTACCTCATAATTCCTAAATGTCATCACACCAAACGCCTGAAAACATGCTTGCCGATTTCCTGCCCGCTGAAATTCCCCTCTGGCAGCTCGTCACCGCCCAGTTCCGTCTCGGCCCTCACACCGACCACGGCCCCTCCCACTGGCGCACGGTCCGCCGCAACGGCCTATACCTCGCCTACATGCATGCGGCCGATGAGGAAATCATCCGCCTCTTCGCCCTATTCCATGACTCCTGCCGGGAAAATGAGTTCCGCGACCCGCAACACGGCCCGCGCGGCGCACAGCTCGCTCTCGAATTTCGCCAAGCCGGCCATTTCCAACTCGACGACGCCCGCATGGCCCTCCTCGTCACCGCCTGCGAAATCCACAACGGCGGACCTCCCCAATCCGACCCTACCCTCGCCGTCTGCCTCGACGCCGACCGCCTCGATCTCGGCCGCGTCGGCATCACCCCGGACCCGGCTCTTCTTTCCACCCTCACCGCCCGATCCATTGCCGCCCGCCAAGCCTGGCATGAGCTTGATGTTTGATTTCGTTGTATTTTCCAGCTTGCTCAGCAGGAGATTTCAATTTACTCATCGCCTTGAGTAAATCCAATGAAACGATCCCATCTCTACTCCCAGCTGCTTTCCCGGGTCCGCGAGTCGCGTCGTTTCATCCAGGTGCTCGCTGGTCCCCGGCAGGTGGGGAAAACCACCCTTGCGCGGCAAGTCATGGAAGCCTCCGGACTTCCCGCGCATTACGCCTCCGCCGACGAACCCACACTCCGCGACCAGGCATGGCTTGAGCAGCAGTGGGATCTCGCCCGCCTAAAAGCCCGCAACCAACCCGAGGGCGCTCTGCTGGTGATCGATGAAATCCAGAAAGCCGCCCGCTGGCCTGAGGTTGTGAAACTGCTCTGGGATGCCGACACCCATGATGCCACCCCCTTGAAAGTCGTGCTGCTCGGCTCCTCGCCTCTGCTCATCCAATCCGGTCTCACCGAGAGCTTGGCAGGCCGCTTTGAAACCATACCAGTTCCCCACTGGTCCTTCGCCGAAATGCAGGAAGCCTTCGGTTGGGATTTGGAGAAATACCTGCTCTTCGGGGCCTATCCCGGTGCCGCTCCTCTGGCGGACGATCCCGACCGCTGGCGGCAATACATCAACGACTCGCTGATCGAAACCACCCTCTCCCGCGACATCCTGTTGCTCACCCGAGTGGACAAGCCAGCTCTGCTCCGGCGCATGTTCCAACTCGCCTGTGCCTATTCCGGCCAGATCCTCGCCTATCAGAAAATGCTCGGCCAGCTCGTGGATGCCGGCAACACCGTCACCCTTGCCCATTACCTCCAACTCCTCGAAGGCGCGGGAATGGTCGCCGGGTTGCAGAAGTTTTCCGGAAACCAAATCCGCCAACGCGCCTCCAGTCCCAAACTGCAAGTCCTCAACACCGCCCTCATGACCGCCCAATCGGGTCGCAGCCCCGATGCATGGCGCACGGACGGCGATGCTTGGGGACGGCTGATCGAATCCGCCGTCGGTGCTCATCTCGTCAACACCGCCATCGGCACCGGAATCTCCGTGACTTACTGGCGGGAGCGAAACCTAGAAGTCGATTTCGTGCTCCAGCGCGGCGACGCCCTCGTCGCAATCGAAGTCAAAAGCGGCGGTCGCAAACAAACCCTACCCGGCGTCGCCGCCTTCGATAAAGCCCACCATCCCACCAGCAAACTGCTAGTCGGCGGCCAAGGCATCCCCATCGCCGAATTCCTCCAAGCTCCGGCCTCCCACTGGCTTGGCGATGATTTGTAGAAGTGATCGCCATTTGCCATTCTTAGCTGTCTCCAATGCACTATAATTTATGATCGATTCATTGAAATACGGCCGCGCAAACTTTCTTCTGTAAAATCTTCTGATTGAGATCTGGATTGCTAGAGATTTGCTGTTAGTTCATTGCTTGTTTTTTGGTTTCTGGCTGGAGATAGATTTTACCGGTTTCCCACTCCTCGGAGATCTCGATGACGACGCCGGTCACCAGGCGCAGCAGCGAGGACTCGTTGGGGAATAGGCCGACGACGCGGGTGCGACGCTTGATCTGCGAGTTGAGCGTCTCGCACATGTTGGAGGTGCGCAGGCGCTGCCGGCTGGCTTCCGGGAAGCCGA
>JBEGOB010000364.1:0-9642 GCA_041182265.1 Verrucomicrobiota bacterium
CCGGTCGTGAAATCGCTTTTCCGGGATACCACTGCGGTTTCGCTCGGGCTGCTAACCAACGTGCGAGCGGGTGGATTCCGCAAGGATCTGAATTTCCTGATGGAAACTCCCAAGCCGCAGCCTAACACGCCGGAGGTCGCCCCGCTTTACACCGCGGGTTCCACCCCGGGCATCAATCTCGGTGAGCTCTGGGTCGATCACAACATCTGGGCCGAGCTCGAATTTCCTGCCAATCCACCTCAACATGCAGATGGCGGCAAGATTCCATCCAGGATGCCTTTTCTCATCACCAATGATAGAAAGGATGATCCGTTCCTACTCTACAAACACTTGCCAAGATTGCAGCTGACACTGCTCTACTCGCTAATCAGTAAAAGCCGGATGGTCAGCGGCAAGAAGGTCTATGACCTCTTCCTCGTCGCTGATCCTGTGTTTACGATCTGGAATCCCTTCGACGTTTGTCTTCACGTGCCGGCGTCTGCATTTGCCACCTTCAAGAGTTGGGCGATCCCTTACGATTTGAACATGAACTTGGAAAATGGCCCGCCGGGGAGCAAGACCTCGTTCAAAAGATCGATTAAACAACTTTCCAACGATCGGCTATTCTTCTTCTACGGACAACTCGGACGTGGGCAGAACCTCGTCCTCCGCCCCGGTGAGGTTCAGGTCATCGCCCAAGGCTTCGGCGACAGCATCAAGAATCCCGTGAAAGGTGTCTGGCAGTTCGACGGGAAACTCGGCTGGGAATTTGCCTCGGGCTACGCCTATCCCATTCCTTATGAGACGAATCCCAAGCTGATGGATGGTTCGCAAAGAATCACCTATTCGATGACGCCGAATGCGATCAAAAGCGAGTCAGGACTGTTTCTATGGAGCTATAACATCGGTGAACTGGTGGATTCCTCCGGTGTCACCAAATACGTTGGAAGCTTCAACACTGATCTATCTTACTCGCGCCTACCGGGTGAGACGGGGATCTCCGCCAATGCGTTTCCGAATGTGTTTCCATCCCTGCCGCTCGATCCCTCGGCTGCGAACACGATCGCGCAGTTGGAAAATAACAAGTGGCCGATCTGTGTGTTCACTTACGGCTTGCGGACCGAGTCGGATCCCATGTTCGAAGATGGCAGAAATCCTGGAACACGCTTCACCGGTCGCTCCATGCTGCGGGCGAATGAAACCTCAGTGTCTCAAGATCTCTACAATCTGGATCCGGATATTTTGCGCACCTCTCCCTTGCAGATCGGAATGCGACGGGTGAACAGTCTCAACAGCCCGATCATCGAGTGTGACGCCAATGGGCTGGGCTACTATGGTGCGGACTATGGTGCGTCCGGCGGCGTCTCCCATGTCATCACGCGATCCATTCCGCGGGCACCGATTCATTCGCTCGGCGCCCTGCAACATGCGGCTGCCGAGGGGGCGAGATTCGGTCAGGTGCGGGGCGAGCGTTCGTGGTTCTTGCAGCCATCCATCAGCCATGCCATCTCCAACTCGTTTGCGCCTTCTTTCCTCGGTCCCTCCGAAGTTCGCGGCACCCTCGCCAAACGGGACGCTGCCGATCATTCCTATCTTGCAAATTTGGCGCTCTGGGACAGCTACTTCCACTCATCCATCAAGCCTCACACGACTTCCGCCCACAAGGACAGCACCACAGCTTACAGTGAGCAGAAGGAGCGGTTAGAGGCATTTCTCGTCGGCGGTGGTTCCACCTATGAACCGCTACCTAACGAGCGGATGAGGCCGTGGACGAGCGACCCCGCGGCAACCGTCAGCGCGATTTTTCCATCTAGCAAACCTGCGGTTGATGCGGCTGACCGAATCGCCGCCAGTCTGATGGTTGACGGCATGTTCAACGTCAATTCCACCTCAGTCGCAGCATGGCAGGGTTTCCTATCTGGTCTGAAGGGGAGTCAGGTGCCGGTCAGTCCCACTCCCGCGCTGAAGAAGGATGCGGACCTGCTGGGCATCAAGGAAACTCCGGTCGCGGCATTGCTCGCGCCGGGTGCAGGTGAAATTGAGGATGGCAGCCTCAACGATCCGGCGGCCAATGACCAGTGGCTTGGCTTCCGCAGTCTTGACGACAGTCAGATCGAAGAACTCGCCAAGGCCATCGTCAAACAAGTACGTCTCCGCGGGCCCTTTCTCTCCATTTCGGACTTCATCAACCGCCGTCCTGGCAACGACAAGGATCTGGCATTGTCCGGTCCACTTCAAAGCGCGCTCGATGACGATGCTGTTTCGATCAACCAAGCCTATCGCACGGGTGGGCGCTCCCTCAGCGTTGCGGATGCTGTTGCGCAGGGTTTTCCCTTCCCCGAGGCGGAGGCTGGCGCCAAGGCTGTCTGTGCGCCGGGCTATGTGAAACAGGGAGATCTGCTAACCTCGCTCGGCCCGCTGATCAACGTGCGCGGCGACACCTTCGTCATCCGCGGGTATGGTGAGGCGCGGGATGCCACAGGCAACAAAGTGCAGGCCCGCGCTTGGTGTGAAGCCGTGGTCCAGCGCGTGCCGGACTTTCTCGATCCCTCGGACCCGTCTCATCTCGCCCCGCCGAAATCCAAGGTCAACACCATCTTCGGTCGTCGCTTCAACATCGTCTCTTTTCGCTATCTTAATCCCCGGGAAATTTCGTGAATTTTCGCAATCCAAGCCACCTATTTGCCGGCCCTATGTCCCGTCTCATTTCCAAGCTTCTAACAATCTTTACGGCTTTCGTTGCGCCCTTGTGTTACTGTGCAGAATCCGCCGGTCCGGGCGTCCGGGCTTTGCTGCTCGTGCCCGGCGGCCCGGTTGTTAAACTCCACCCGATGTCTGGAGAAACGGTGGGAGATGCCTTGCAGATCGGCGCGCGTGGCTTAAGCGAGCCGTTCAGGCCTGCCACCCGTGAATTCTCGCTCGCGATCCCGGACGCCAAGCAGGAGTCCGGCTTTCGCGCAGTTGGCCAAGTGATGTTGCCGGAGCAGGGTAAGGATTTTATCCTCCTGTTGGAGCCTGCTAACGAGACTTTCAAGGTTCATGTCGTCAATGGCAAGGAGCCACGCTTCGGCGCGGATTGCGTGCTGTTTTTCAACGCCTCGGACACCGACCTTGGAGCCAGCCTCGGCGGCTCAAAGGTGTTGATCAAGCCTCGCGTGGCGGTGTTCGCCAAGGCTCCGCCGCGTGGCGAAAAGCCGTTCTATCAGGTTACGTTTTATCAACCTGACAACAGCAAAGCGCGCCCCTTCGCCAACACTCGCTGGCCGCACCGGGAGGGAAGCCGCTGTTATGTGTTTTTTTACCGCAGCGAGACTGGACGTCTTACCTATCAGGCGGTTGACGAGAGTCTCACGTCTAGTGCGGCTGCCGAGTGACGGTGAGTCCCGGTCCACGCCAAGGGCGTAGTTTCCTCATCCAGTGTTTCGGAACAACGGTGGTTTTTCAACTCATCGGTGTGGAAGAGCTTGCAGAACTGGCAATTGTTGTGAAATCAACGCCATCATGAGCGCTCGGGATGGCGTGTGAGACAAGTTGCCCGTCTCCACGCGCGGTGGTCGGCGCGCTCCGTCACGCGACCACCTGAAACGAGGATTGTTTTTCTAACTGAGTGTTAGTTTGCTTCGGATCTCCATGCAGCCGCCTATTGCGGGGATTCCTCCCAGTTACGGCCTTGCTCGGCGATGTTGTCGAGGTGCTTCATGTGGCCGAGGCTGCGGGCGTGGGGAATGTCGGGTGTCCACAGTCGGCGTGGCGGCGCGTTGCCCCACGCGGGGCGGTTCATCCCAATGTAGTGGTCGAAGACGACGGGCGGTTTGGCCTGATGGTCGGAGATTTGCTCGCAACGGATCGGGTCTGACGATTCATCGACACGCAGGATGAAGTGGAAATCGTGCCAGCCTTGGTCCGAGTGGCGCCTGGAGAAGGCGGGCGTCAGTTCGCTGTCGCCTGTCCAAGCCATGAGTGGCGAGCGGAGCAGTGAGAACTGCCAGATGTCGCCGTGAAGGCGTGAGCTATATGCATCAGGTGTGTGCAAGCTGAGGCTATTGTCTGCGGTTTGCACGCTATCCCAACCGCAGAATGGCATTTCATCGGGGCCGGGCGCGCGTTTCACAGATCCGCCGGCCAGCCCGCTTGTCCAACCGGTGGGTGGGCTTGCGAGCTGGATCGGCATTTGCAGCATGGTGTGGCGTTCGGAGAAGACGACTTGCAAGTGCAAGTGGACTTCGGGCTTTCCTGCATACACGGTGATCCCGATGCGGATTCTTGAGTGGCCGAGGATTTGATCGGCAAAAATCCGCGCGCGCAGTGGACCGGAGTCCTCGACGATCCAGTTGAGATTTTCAAGGCGGGAGGTGATGTCCTCGTTAAAGCCTGTCTGGTGGAACACCCATGTGTCGCCGTGTTCTTCACGGAGGTGGAGGGAAATTCCGTCATGGCCGAGAAGCTCGCGACCCTTCCATTTCAGCGACGCGATCCCGTGACTGCCGGTTTGAAGGGAGAAATCTCCGCTCGTGATGGTTTGGTGATTCACCGTGACAGGAGTCTCGTGCAGCGGAGTGGGGGAGCTGGCCCCATCAAGCAGTTTCAGAACACGTCTGCCGCGTGTGGGGATGCTGATAGGTATCACCACGCGGTGCATCATTGCGCCGGCATTTGGCTCGGGGGTGATGAGTTGGAATGGCAAGGCTTGGCCCGTTTCATCAGCAAACCACCGGTCGCGCCAGTCGTCGAAATCGATGAATGGTTCGCATTCGATGTAGCCACAGAAATCGTGCGCGGAACCATTGAGAAGGACGAGTCGCTGCACATCCTCCCCAGGTAACTTGGCGCGGGCGTGGCGGCGTGTGATGCTAACGACTTCCTCCTCGCCGATGATGCTGGCGCGGCCTTGCATGTGGCGGGTCGATAGATAGGAGGATGGCACGCTTGTGCCTGCTAGAATGTCGTGGAACTGGGTGAAGGCGAGGTCTTTCCACGCCTCGTCGATTCGTGCGATTGACGTCCGGGTGCTTGCATCATCCGTGCCGAAGGCTCGGGCGAGTTCTTCTGCCTGCTCCAGCAGGCGTTCGCCGCGATGCTGCACTTGTTTGATGTCGTGCATCACGCTGTAGCAGCCCGGGAAGGTTTTTTGCAGTTCAAAGTCCACCACTGGAATAAGATCGCGGCGTGCCTCTGCTTCCACGTAAAAGTCATCGACGGTGCTGAAGCGCAGTTCAACCCCCTCATAGGCATCGCGGTGTTCGAGCAGCCACTCGATGTTCGCTTTGGTCGGTCCGCCACCGTGATTGCCCAAGCCGTAGAACATCATGGTATGTCCAAAATCTGGGGCAGCTGCCTTCACAGTTAGATCGATCTGCCCGTGAAGATCGTCACTGCGCGTCACGTAGGCCGGGGCGATGCGAAAACCGATGATCTCCGCGCCACCCGTGCCTCGCCAACGGAAAGTCTGTGCTGGCAGGCTGACTTGGCTTTCATTTGGACGATGGAAAACATAGCCGCGGTAGCCGACTTCATGCAGCAGGTCTGGTAGAGTGGCTGGGTGGCCGAAGGTGTCCACGTTGTAGCCAATGGTCGGACTGATGCCGAACCGATCTTTGAAGTAGCGCTGCCCCAGCTCGATCTGCTTGCGCCAACCCGCCGCGGTCGGAAGGTTCGCATCGGGCTGGATCCACTGCCCACCGGCGATTGACCAGCGCCCGGCATCCACCAGCTCGCGGACTGCTGCAAACAGCCCCGCATCGAGATCTTCGACCCACTGATAGAGCCAAGCCTCGCCGCGCGTGTAGCGGAATTCCGGATACTCATGGCAGCGGTCAACCGCTGAACGGAACGTGGCGAGCGCCTCGTCAACCCCAGCCTGCCAGTTCCATAGCCAGATGGGATCAAGGTGCGCGTTGGCGATGAGGTGGACGACAGTCTTGGGCGTAGAAGTGTTGGATAGCATGGGAAGCTTGGATTCTTGTTGTGTGCTTTTGCAGCGGGCTGTTTCGGACCCGCGCAGGGATAGCCAACTTTTCATCATGAGTAAACGATAAATCAAAAATGCAAATCATATTTACTTTTCCCGCGTGGTGAATCCTAGAGTTCTCTTGGAGATCCAAGAGGTAAGATGGAAATTTTAGGCGTGAGCGTTGCGATTGGATCGCATCTAGCGAGGCTTTTTCACTGGCTTTCCGGCCAGTTCGCAGTCTTTAGGTATCGGTAAAGTGTTCGTCAGTCGGACGCCGATCTTGTGGGATTGTTTGACCTGGATTTCGGGTGGGTAGCTGGATTCATTCAACCTAAACCACGCACTTGAGCGTTGAGTTTGGCGGTGGCTCCAACGCAGTTTTCGAGGAATCGCGGGAGGGAGTTGAGTTCGGGGTTCGGTGCGCTGATTTTGCCCCGTTTGTGGAATTTTGAAGCTTCATAAAGAATTGATAAACAAATGGATAAGTTGGATCTGATTTTGGTTTTGACTGCCGTATTGCGCATGCCGAGAGTGCGCTTGGTCGACTGAATCCGAGAATATTTTGAAACCGAAAAGAAGTTTGGCGGGTTTCTGAAAATTATCAGAAAAAACTTGCGCCGGTAAATCCAGTGATTAAACGTTTCCTCACGATTCGCTGAAAGTTCTGTATTTTGGCTACAGCCCTGACGGTGGATTGGGTTCCCGACACGACATAAAGTTCCTCAATCAGTCATCATGCATTCCAGTTCCGCCACAATCCTCCAACTCAACTAACGCACTATGAAAAACCCTTTTATCTGCGAGCGTAGCCGTTCGCAACTCTCTCGTTGGCTCTATGGCTGCACTGCGGCCATGACAATGACCGCCGCCCCGCTCAATGCGGAGGTCGCAGTGTCGTTCAACAATACCGGCCTTTTAAATTCGGCAAATACCAGTCTGGGGACTGTCACCTTGGCATTCACCGTTGACGGTTCCGGCAACGTGACACTCAACGCCAGCACCACCGGCACTTCCGCGGGTTCGGTTGCTGCGGTGAATGCATGGGATGGACCGGTGGGCACGGTCACCCACCCGGCCGCTTACAACACCTCTTTCACCCTGACGATGAGGGCTTCCAACTCTGGTGGTGACCTTCGTCTAACTGATTTGATCGGAACAACCAGCACGGGTGGTGCTCTGGGGGTGACTGGGTCCAATCAATACCGGATCGACAACAATGGGGTGGAAACGCTTAGGGTCACGGCCAGCACACTCCCCGCCGGCAAGCTCAAGATCACTTCGATGGACTGGCGCAACTCCAACGGCAGTCCGACCCTGAGGGCCTTCACTCCATCAATCAGCGTGACCAAAGCGGTGACCGCCACCCCTGGCACTTGGGATCTCTCCTCCAGCGGTTTCCTGCTTGGCTCGACGGAGTTCGTCGATTTCGGAACGGCAGTGTCGGGAGATATTGGAAAGGGTTATTCGTTCGGAGCCCTACGTTTTGACATCGTCAGCGACTCAGTGCTCACCGCCCCGACCGGCCTTGCGGCGACCACAAATGGCTCGCAGGTGGTTCTGGATTGGAATGACGCCTTGAATGCCACCTCTTACTCTGTCTATCGCAGCACGACCGCAGGGGGGCCTTACGGAACGGCGATTGTCACTGGTCTCAGCACCAGTGCCCACACCGACACCACGGTATCGACTGGCTCCACCTACTACTATGTGGTCACCGCCAGCGACGCGACTCCTTCGGAAAGCGCCACCAGCGTTGAAAAAAGCATCGCCGTCTTGATCCCCGCTCCCACTGGCCTGACGCGCACTCAGGGAGACGGTGTGATCAACCTCGACTGGGCCGACAGCACCTCGCCGATCTTCGCTTCCTACTCGGTCTATCGCAGTGCAACTTCAGGTGGCCCCTATACCTCCGTCGCTACGGGGCTGACCGCCAGCGCCTTCTCCGACACCACCGTGACCAACGGCAGCACCTACTACTATGTGGTTAGAGCGGTTGACAATGTGGTGGGTTCAGGTGCGGAAAGTGCAAACAGCGACCAAGTTTCGGGAACTCCGTATGTTGCGGTTTCAGGGTCCACGCTTTATGCGCACCTCGATGGCTCACTGTCGGAAAGCGTTAGCGTTACAGGCAACATCGTCAACGCCTGGGCGGACCAGAGCACTAACGGCTTCAATGCGTCAAGCACGGGTGGCGTGGGCGCGGTTTTCTATCCGGCAGTCAGCCAGAGCGAGTCCGGCATGGATGGTCTTGACATGGGATTCACAGACCCAGGGACGAAAAGCACGCTCGCTTGGTTATCCACCGTGCAACAGGACCAGTTCCTTGATTTCAACAGTGGAGCCGGAGCTCTTCCATACGGTGGCTTCTCCATCTTTGTGGTGGTGCACCCGGATACCATCCTCGGTGGAGTCAACCGT
This sequence comes from Verrucomicrobiota bacterium, assembly GCA_041182265.1. Classification (GTDB taxonomy): domain Bacteria; phylum Verrucomicrobiota; class Verrucomicrobiia; order Verrucomicrobiales; family Akkermansiaceae; genus Luteolibacter. The sequence continues at coordinate 8,348 of JBEGOB010000364.1, forward strand.
GATGTGGTGATGAGCAGCGCCGAGAACAACTTCTCCCTGCGTTACGAGGGAGGCCGCCCGCAAGTGCGTCTCGGCAATGCGGTGCTCCAAGGCACCGTGGGTGCCGTGACCGCTGGCCAAACCGTGGTGCTTGCCGTCAAATACAACGCCACAACTGGGGCGCTGAATCTCTGGGATTCCAGAAGCAACATCACCTCGACTGCGACTGCGGCCGCTGCGGATTTCTCAAGCGGTGCCAGCATTTTCCTAGGTGGCAGTGTGAACCCGGATCAATACATGAAGGGTATGTTGGGCGAGGCGAAAGTTTATCGTGGCATCATGACTCCAACGGAGTTCGATAATCAGAAAGCGGATTTAGCCTTCAAATGGATCGGCCTGCAGATTCCAAGAAACCTCACGGCTTCCTCCGGTTCCGGAACGGTCGTTCTCGATTGGAGCGACCAGACAGCGGATTCTTACACCGTCTATCGCGGGACGACCCAAGGCGGGCCCTATGACATGTTAGCCGATGGCATTCTGACCAGCACTTACACGGACTCCACAGTGACTGAGGGGACTGCTTACTACTACGTGGTTTCAGCAACGGAATCCTCCTACAGCGAAAGTTTGATGAGCGACGAGGCAGCGATCATTCCCTACACCTCCGTTGCTGGAAGTGCGCTCTATGTCCACTTGGATGCATCTAACACAGGAAGCGTGGTCACCACATCCGGCGTGGTGGATGCTTGGCAAGACCTCACCGCCAATGGCGTCAATGCTGTCGCAGTGCCTAACGGAACTCCGGGTGAGGATCTTGATACGGGTGACGTGCTCTATCCGAGTAGCAGCCTCAGTGCCTCCGGTTTGGCTGGACTGGACTTCGGCCCCAACCGCAACCTGCTGCGTCTGTTTGACCCCGCAGCGCAGGACGCTTGGCTCGACTTCTCGGGTGTTGGTTCGGCGCAACCCTACAGCGGCTTCGCGGTGTTCATCGCCCTCAAGGCCGATTCAATCCTCGGTGTGTCACCGGAGTTGGCTCGTGATGTGGTTTTCGCCAATACGGACAACATCGCCGGCAAGTTCTTGATTCGCTACCAATCCGGGCGTCCGGAAATGTATCTGAATGGCGTAGCGGCTGCCCAAGGTGTCAATCGCATTTTGACAGGTGATACCGTGATTCTAGCAGCGAATTACAACGCAGCGACAGGCACCCTTGAATTCTGGGATTCTGCGAGTGGGGCGACTGCCAACGCCACGGTTCCCGCCGCCGATTTCTCCTCCATCAAGAGCATGCATATCGGGGGCAGCGTCAATAC
>JBEGOB010000365.1:0-5578 GCA_041182265.1 Verrucomicrobiota bacterium
CGTCATCCCGGCGTCCTGACAAACCGTAAAACACCTCAAAACGTCCCTTGCCAGACAGTCCGATAAAATGGATTCACCAGGTCGCTGCGACCACCCAACTCCTCATATTTTAGAAAAGGGGGAAAAGGAAAAAGGGGTCAGTTCTTGATATTGTTTACTCCCCGCCAAGCCTCTTCCGGCAATACAAGAGATGGTTCAGGTAACCGCGCGTGCCCATCGCCAGACGTTCGGCGATCCACCCCCACCGTCATCGTCGTCTCCGCCCGTAAGCGCGCCGCTAAAGCCACCTTCACTGGATACCCCTTGGGCCGAGTTTTGAGATCCGCTTCCTGCCACCGCCCCCACTTAAACTCCTCCGCGATGATGAGTTCCGCCATCGCGTTAATGCTCCGCCCCCATCCGCTCGCTCATTTGCATCAGCAACTCCTCCCGAAACTTCTCCTCGCCCAGACACCAGCCGCGCCGAATCGGCTTGAACTCCTCGCCTTCCTCAGCCCCGCGCCGTTCCTTTACTTATCAATATCAAGAACTGACCCTTTGTCTGTGCCGGCTAGAGAACCGATAAAACATCCTTCGGTGAGATTTTTCATCGCCCCTCAATCAAGAAAAGGGCGCGCAACCGTTCCGGCACCGGTGCCGCCAGCCGCCAGTTAATCGTGATGGGGCGTTCGTCCTGCCAGCTCTCGAAGGTCACCTCCCCGCAGTAGCAGAAGGGGGACGACTGGGAGCGGATCTTTTTCGACCGGCGGACGAAGAGGTGGACCTTCAGCCCTTTGGACACGTGGTGCCGCAACAATTGACCACGTTTTGAGGCCTGAGTCGTGCTGTTTTGACTCTTCCATTGGAAACGGTCGGCACTGAGGAACTTGTCCTCGTAGTCGTGGTCTTCCGGCAGGTCATCTTTCTCAAGTGTCACGAGCAAAAACAAATGCCGGTCTGAAGCAACGAATCCGGCGTTCCAAATCGCGACCGAAAAGGTCAGCCCAAACATCGGGGGGATTTTCTCGCGAAGGTACGTTTGCCAAACGGTAGGGCCTTCAGTCTCTACAACCGGTATCCGCCCTTCCGACACATCCCCTTCCCCACTGCGATTGAGGTACTCCGCGAGTCGCCAGTCGGCCAGTTCCAGAGCTAGTTCCTGGAAGGCGCTTCGCAGTTCTGGGGCGACGGTTATCTTGGAGGCAAACTGCCGGTCGCGGTACGTGAAGAAGGTCTTCCGCGTCGCATCGCCGTCGCCCGTCCAAGCGTTGATGGGATTACTCTCCAGCATGCGGATGAGGCTGGCGCGATCCGCAAGGGCCGGGCCGACATCTTGGCGGAGCTTGGCCGACCGCTCGGCCTGCCGTCGGAAGCCGCTTTGCAAGGCCTCGATCGGCATCGATCCAGGAAGTTGATCTTCGTCGAGCAGTGCCAACAGCGTGAGGATCTTGAAGCTCTTGGTCATCCGGGTGGATTCGAGTTCCGCGAGGAACTCCGAGACCTGGTCCAAGGCCGCGGCTTGGGCCTGCGAGAGGTCGCCCATGGCCTTCACGTAATGGAGCCAGGAACCATGCGATTGCCGAACGGACCGCGGCGTAAACCCATCACGAAACATCTCGGCCGCGGTGGGGCGCTGCCCATGCCGTTCGCGAAAGTCCAGGTAGGATGCCTGCAACGCATCTCCGTGTGCCGGTTGCCGCAACAAGGACCGTAAGATGTCAACCGCCTGGAGCTCATAGGTCACCTCGCATCCTGGAGGCAGTTCGAAGTCACCGCCCAGCAGCAGGTTCAGTGCTTTGTCGATGTGCTGATCCCCGGCCGGGAGGGCCAAAAGGGTGCGCGGTTTATTGAGGAAGCTCCGGTGGTTGCCGATGTAGTCGATCACCGTCAGGTGAGTCTTGCCCTCGGCCCTACGCAGGCCCCGGCCAAACTGCTGCATCCACAAAATGGACGACTCGGTCGGACGCAACATCATCACCGTATCCACATTGGGGATGTCCACGCCCTCGTTGAACATGTCCACGGCGCAGACAACATCGAGTTGCCCAGCTTCAAGGGCCTCCAACGAAGCTGCTCGCGGTGCTGAGTTCTCGCCCGAATGGACGGCGACCGAACGGCAACCATTCCGGCTGAAGAAATCGGCCATGAAGTCGCTGTGTCGTTGAGAGCAACAAAAGGCGATGGTGCGTCGGCCGCCACGCGCGCGCAGTTGGTCGAGAGCATTCTGGGCCCGTTTCTCGGTCGCCACTGCGCGGGTCAACTCGGCTTCGTCGAACCGGTGATTGCGCCAAGGGATGTTCTGGTAGTCCACCTCGTCGGGGACGCCGAAGTAGTGGAACGCGGCCAACAAGCGTTCGCGGATGCCACGCGCCAGGTCGCAGCGGTAGACTAGGTTCTCTTGGCATAGCCCCAGCAGGTCACCGCCATCCGTGCGCTCAGGCGTAGCGGTCAGGCCCAGCAGGAACTTCGGAGTGAAATGAGCGATGAGGTTGCGGTAGGTGGCCGCGGCGGCGTGATGGAATTCGTCGACGATGATGTAGTCGAAACAATCCCGTTCGAAGGCCTTGAGATGCCGCTGCCTGCCGAGTGTCTGGATGGAAGCGAAGAGCACATCGGCGTCGGGCACTTTGTCGGTGCCGTTGTAGTTGCCCAACGAAGCCCGGGGCCGGATCCGACGAAAGGTCTTCAAAGCCTGCGTCAGAATTTCCTCACGGTGTGCCACGAACAAGATCCGGCGGAACTCGGGCCGGCAACTATCGAAGGCGCTCAGCCAGGTCTTGCCCAGGCCGGTGGCTAAGACGACCAAGCCCGCAGAATTGCCGTCGCGGCGGGTTTGCTCGAGAGCTGCCAACGCCTCACGTTGGATATCATGAGGCGGGGGGCGCATTCTCGCTGGTTTCGAGGAGCACCATCCCACGCGAGCGCTCCGGTGGTCTGCGGCGCTCGGTGTATTCCCGAATCCATTCCTGCGTCACCAACCGTGTCGCCGGATGGTGGAAGAGTTGGTCGAAGCTTTGCTGAACGTGTGCGATGCCCTTGGGATCGGCCGAGGTGAGAACGCGGTAATTCCATTCAATGCCTTGTTGCAGCGCCGAATTGCTCAAGTTCGAGCTACCGACCAAGGCGGTGGCGGTGCCATCGGGAAAATGAAAGAGGTAACCTTTGGGGTGAAAGCTGACTTGGAGCGTCTCGAAAACCCTGAGCTCGATCTTGCCGGAGAGATCGGTGAGCCGAAGCAACACCTCGGGCTCAGTAATATCGCGGTAATCGCCGGTAAGGAGTCGGAGTGTGCCACCACGATCGAGCAAATCGCGCAGGTGTTCGATCACGAGATCCAAGCCACTCGTCCGGACGAAGGCCACACACAGGTCGGCTCCGACCGCACGGTCGAGATGAGCCCGAAAGTGAGGTAGCAGCGGATCATCACCACCACCGTGAATCAGGGACCGATCATGGGGCACATCCGCCAAAGCATGACCACTGGCGGCGGGTCGGCGGAAATAGTTCCCCTTCGACGGGATGACGTTGCGCACTCCACCTCGAGGGTCCGGGAGATCCCCGGTGTAGCGGGGGATCACATGAATGTGCAAATGGAACACGGTCTGGCCGGCGGCCGCCCCGATGTTAATGCCGATGTTGAATCCATCGGGTTGGTGTCGGCGCAGGATCTCTTGCCGTGCCATCTCAATACCCTGCAGCAACGCAACCTGCTCTTCGGCAGTGGCATCGAACCAAGTCGGAATGTGCCGGCGCGGTATGACCAATAGGTGCCCAGGCGACACCGGGAATCCATCCCACAAGCCAATGAACCGGTCGGTCTCGAAGGCGATTCGAGTGTGGTCTGGTTGGCAGAAGAGGCACGGGTTGGACATGGCGCGGGTCAGGAGAGCGATGAGTTGGGAAGGTATTGGAGCGGTTCAGGACTCCCCGCGGAGTGGCAAAGATTGCAGTGCAGCCTCGAGCTCTTGCGGCGGACGAAATAGTCGCACTGGCAAATCCGGCATCGGTAGCGGTGACGAGAAATCGTCGTATTCTGAGGGGCTTTTTGAGTCAGCGCCTGATGACCAAGCTTTGTGGCTGGCTGATATCCAGCAATGCGCACCAATTCCTGCCAATCAGGTCCGTGGGGTTTTGCGTTGGCTCCGTGCAGCAGGTGAACCGCGACATGCGCGGCTTCGTGACACAGCACCTCAAGCAGGAACCTTCGCGGCACCGTCTGGAGTTTGGAATTCAGCCGTATCTCCCCGGTCATTGGGCGTACCCGCCCAAGCGACTTCGTCATCCTCAAGGAAAACGTGACTGTCACCCGGCCCGGAAGTTGGGGCGTGCGCCAAGAAGTGGCCCAATCAGCCAGCGCTTGGGTATAGTTGAACGGCTTGCTCGGCACGGTCTTTCTTGGCGGCAAAACTTTTGCCTTTACTGCCATTAGGCTGGTGAATCGACAGAATGCTACCTGGGCATTTCAGGGGCTCCAAGCCGCCAAGTGGTGGAACCCCTGAATCGTATACACTGCCCCGGTTCTCTGACCCGGCGATGGTTGCATCTTCGCATGGGCACCAAAATGCAGGATGCCCTCGGACATCCGCTGGGTGACCCTGCCCCTGGGTTGTCCCCTTAACAGTAAACATAAAGAGGTCAGTAAAGGGGGCAGTTCTTGATATTGTCTACTCCCCGCCCAGCTTCCTCCGGCGATACAGGAGATGGTTCAGGTAACCGCGCGTGCCCATTGCCAAACGTTCGGTGATCCACCCCACCGTCATCGTCGTCTCCGCCCGCAAGCGCGCCACCAAAGCCACCTTCACTGGATCCCCCTTGGGCCGAGTTTTGAGATCAGCTTCCTGCCACCGCCCCCGCTTCAACTCCTCCGCAATGATTAATTCCGCCAGCGCCTCCGCCGTCTCCGCGCGCTCCTCGCCGTAATGCTCCGCCCCCATCCGCTCGCTCATCTGCGTCAGCAAACCGCGCCGAATCGGCTTGAACTCCTCGCCTTCCTCCGTCCCGCGCCGTTCCTTTACATATCAAAATCAAGAACTGATCACATTACTCCCAGTTTCCTGACCCCGTTTCCTGGCAATTCCGTGAACCAGTCGTCACTAAACCCTCACAATTCAAATTTTGACCCCTTATCCGCTTTCTATTTGACGATCTGAGTACTACACCTGCAAACTGAGCACTTTGACACCCCCAGCATACTCACCACCATTCTGCAGCCAATAGGCATTCCCGTGATCACCGACCTGTTCATGGTCCGGTCAAGAACCACCGCGATCCGCGAAATCTTCCTCCGTCCGAGGCATTAAACTCAACCTGCGCCTGCTTCGGATACGGCCCGGCCAAACCTCGAACTTAGCCATTATCCCCTCGACCGCCGGCTGTGACAACCAAGTCAACAAAAGCAAAGGCAGCGACTTGATCGGAGACCCACCCCCTAAGCCCTCGACCAAGCCATCGTCGGGCAGACCTATTACGAAACCCAAACAACCTAACCGGACGTACAACAGCGTTCCGCGCCCGCTGCCACACGCCGGTCAGCTTCACGTTGGGCAGAAGTATGAATCCCCCATTATTCAAATCTAAATTAGATGATCCCATATAAGAG
>JBEGOB010000366.1:0-2977 GCA_041182265.1 Verrucomicrobiota bacterium
ACTTACAATCTATCCGTCGTGGCGCTAAGCGGAAATGGAGGCGAAAGCCCTGCGGGAGACGCCACGCTCTCGACCCAACCCGAAGCGGACTTAGGCATCGTCGCCCTTTTCAACGCCTCCACCGCACTCGAGCCGGAGGTCACTTATGACACAGCCACGGCCCGCGTCACAAGAATCGCGGACCGCGCCCGTGACCGCCATGCGCGCGAGGCACAGTTCAATTCCTATGACCATTACCTGAGCTGGTATTGGGAACAACGCGTGGCAAATCTGGAAATCATTGACCGCGTGGCGAAGGGCGGAACTGACATCACCTTCAACTACACCACCCACAATCCCCTGAATCCCGCCGAGTTCCGGACATTCTTCCGCGGGATCGGCACGGTGGCTGAATACAACAACAACCAGATCGCCACGCTCGTCTCGACTGCGCCGTCAACCACGCCGGGCGAGACGGATTACCACTACCGCGCGACGATCAACCAGAACTCCAACGAGGGCAACCGCGCCTTACGGATCGGGGATCGCGTGGAAATTGAGATCAGCCAGTTCCTCCTCGCACCGCGCAACGGACGCAGCAACTACTACGGGACCACCATGCTTTACATCGTCGGCCAAGGCATCGTGCCTTGGGCACAGGGCAATGATCTAGGCCTTTCCGGCGGGGTCGTTGGAAACGTCAATCGGACCCTCGACTCGCATCCGCTGCCCCAGAAAGCGTGGCTCGGCGGCCTAACCACGCTTCCCTATCAGTATTCAAACGAGCCGGAGCACCGCTTCAAGCAAACCGCCGGAAACATCTCACCCGCGAACGGCCAGCCATTCATGTTAGGCCGTCGCCTCCACCACACAGATTTTGGAAACGGCGTCCATTCGGAAGCAAATAATCCAGTCTTCACCAGCCAAGCCAACAAACTCGGGCCGAAATTCGCCGCAAAAAGCTGTGTCGAGTGCCACATCAACAACGGCCGCTCTCTCCCACCTGCAGTCGGCGCTTCTTTGCTCCAATCGGTAGTCAAGGTCGGTAGCGATGCCGATGGCGCGCCTCATCCGCTGCTAGGCAGTGAGCTGCAACTCAAGTCCGTCAGCGGATCACCCGAGGGCGGAGCCACCCTTGCAAGCTATACCTTTACAAATGGAACCTATGGCGATGGCACCACCTACTCGCTCAGAAAACCCAACTATGCATTTCAAGGCGTCACTCCCGCATTTTTCTCCGTCCGCGTAGCCCCACAACTCGTCGGACTCGGGCTGCTTGAGGCCATCGATGAGCAAACTATCCTCTCAATCGCGGATCCTAACGATTCCAACGGCGACGGAATTTCCGGTAGAATTTCAAGCGTCCTCGACCCTGAAACAGGCGTCTCCCGCCTTGGCCGCTTCACCTACAAGTCATCTCAGCCAAAGGTGATCCATCAGATCGCTTATGCCCTCAACAAGGACATGAGTGTCACCACCGCGATGTTTCCCATTCTCGATGGAGAAAGCACCGTCCGAGCGCCTGAAGTCTCCGCCACCGAGCTTGATCAGATGAACCGCTATGTGTCTCTGCTCGGAGTGGCTGCCCGCCGCGACCTAGCGGATTCTGATGCGTTGCGCGGTGAGCAACTTTTCGCAACGGCCTCCTGCACCAGTTGCCACACTCCCGAACTCACGACGAGCCCTCATCACCCGATGGCCGAGTTGCGCAACCAGACAATTCGCCCGTTTACCGATTTGCTGCTCCACGACATGGGCCCCGGGCTGGCCGACAACATGGGTGAGGATGGAGCCGGCGGCTCAGAATGGCGCACCGCACCTCTCTGGAACATCGGCCTAACTGCCGGAGTCAGCGGGGGCGAGGCCTATCTCCATGATGGCCGCGCACGCACGCTCGAAGAAGCGATCCTCTGGCACGGCGGCGAGGCGGAAAAATCCAAAGAAGCATTCCGCAAGCTACCCGCAGCGGACCGTGCGGCTCTGATCAAATTTCTCAAATCTCTCTGATCGTCGATCAGCGAACGTGTTCTGAAACTTCCTAAAGTCCTATTTGCCCGGACGCAACACCCGAGCTTTCAAGGAAATCAACCGGGGCGATTTTGCCAAATGGAGTCCTCACCCGTGGCGGGATGACGCCATTCCACCGCCGTGGAATTTCGATCTGTCAAATCAGCGCCAAGCCTCCAAGGTGGCAGAGTTTTCGCGGCCCGACCGACATCCGTTGGGCTTGGAAAATCTCGTGGCATGACAACATCATCAGAAAACTCGACGCCCACGCCAACGGCCAAATCGGAACGCCCACGTCGCGTCGCCGCGATCACCAGCGGCGCGATCATCCTAATTTACGCCGGATTTTTCCGCTGGGCCTTCGCTTCTCCTTGGCTTGCGGAATCCGGCGGGGTTGTCTCCATGTCATTCATTTTCAGCGTGCCCTTGGGCTTCGGCGCACTGAGCGTCGCACTTGGGAGGTGGTATGGCAGTGACAATTGGGTGCAGCATGCGCTGATTTTACCCTGCGTGACACTCGTCATCGGCCTCGTGATTTGCGTCATGACGCGGCTGGAAGCGATGGTTTGCGTCATCATGGCCGCACCAATCTTGTTTTTGAGCGCGTTCCTCGGGGGCCTCATCGCCCACTCCCTGCTTCCCCGGAACCGCCCACTGCACGGCCTGCATGTCAGCCTCGCCGTTTTTCTACCCTTCGTCGCCGCTTGGGTGGAAAGCTCCCTGGATTGGCCGACTGAAAATAAAGCGATCACCAACACCCTTCACATCAATGCACCCGCCGAGCGAATTTGGCCGGAAATCGCCAGCGTGGAAGCCATCGATCCCGAGCAAATCCGAGCGAGTTGGATCTATCAGATTGGTTTTCCCCGGCCGATCGCCGCCACTCTGGACCGCGAAGGCATCGGCGGCATCCGGATCGCGACCTTTGAGCGCGGCGTCTCATTTTTTGAGAAAGTCACCGAGTGGGAAAAGCCGCGTAAACTCGCCTTCA
>JBEGOB010000367.1:0-2580 GCA_041182265.1 Verrucomicrobiota bacterium
ATGTAAAGGGTCGCGCCTTCGTTGGACGTGACACTCGTCGCATAGCTGCTGCCATCCGTGGAGACCTCGAAACCGCTTGGAGCGGTGACGGTGATCGGACCTTCCAACCCATTTCCGGCGAGGGCAAAGGTCTGCGCAGTGGAAGCACTGCCGAAATCTGCGGTGAAGGCGGCCATGCTGGCTGGCGCGCCGGTGATCAATGGTTGGGTCACTTCCATCCGCCGGATCCGGTGGTTTCCGTGGTCGGTGACATAGAGCAATTCATCGCCGCCGAACGCGATGCCCCGTGGTGAATTAAAACGCACGTCGGCACCAACTCCATCCAGATAGGCACCGCTGGCACTGCCGCCAGCGATGGTCAGCACCGCGCCGTCCGGAGAGATCCGGCGGATGGCGTGGTTCCCGCTGTCCGCGACGAGGAGTTCGCCGCGGCCGTTCATGGCGAGACCGCGCGGGTCGTAAAAACTCGCTGCGGTGCCGACCCCATCCGCATTGCCAACGACGCTGCCGGCCACGGTGCTCAGGTCACCGCCGGGGGCGATTTTCTGAATGAGATCACTGCCCGTGCAGGCGACGTAGATCGTCCCGTCTTCAGCGACCCACACCGCTTCGGGAGCCGAGAGCGTGCCACCCGTGACGGTGACGGTGGTGACCGCCGCGTTGATGAGGTCGATTTTCCGGACGAGGTTGTTCCCCTTGTCGGCCACGTAGAGGAAGCCGCCGCGCACGTGGAGCCCGTGAGGCGCATTGAAGCGGGCACTGGTCCCAATGGCATTACCGGTTCCGCTGCTGCTGGCACCGGCATAGACGATGGTTGAGTCCGGGAAATCCGTTTCCGGCCCATAGACCGGGGCCTGCGCTGGGTAATTCTCATCGTTCTTGTTCACATAACGCAGAATCCGGTGCGTCTCGATCGCCACATACAAAGTGCCGGTGGCGGGATCGATGGCGGTGGCGATCGGCGGGAACGAAGTAAACGCATCGATGAACGTGACCACTCCGGCGGGTGTGGTCCGGCGGATGCGCCTGCCGGTGTAGTCCGCATGATAGAGATTGCCCAAGGCATCGCTGCTGATGCCCCACGAGCCGTTGTAAGTGGCGGCGGTGCCGGTGGCGTCCGCCGCTCCGGCCGTCCCGCTGCCGGCGAAGGTTTCCACACTCCGGTAGGTCGGGCGCGGCGTGTAGTCGTAAGTGAGAGTGGCCGTGCTGGTGAGCGAACTCGTGAGGCTTGCCAGATTGGTGTAGCTGACCGTTGCCAGTTCGGAGAAAGAAGAAATCCAGGTGAGATTGAATGCCGCGCTTCCGGTCACCGTCGAAAAGAAAGATAGATCGTAGGCACTGCCAGCTTCGAAAACCCTGGTGTGGACGACGGGAACGGAGATTGGGCCCAATGACTTAGCCGTTTCGTCTTCGGCAGAGCCGCCACTCCCACCGCCACTGTATCCCTTGCTATTCACCCCGAAACTACCGCTGATGGCAGCATTGAAGCTCCCATTTGGTGAGCTATTCACCACACCACTGGTCGAGAGGGTGGAATTCCATGAAATGGTGAACGACTTCAAGGTGCCCAGCCTTTGATTGAATGGTTCGAAGGGACCATTCGACACGCCCTCGATCGGGACGACGACCAGTTTGCCCGAGCCGCTGCCGCTGGCGGAGGCATTGAAAGTCGCGGTTTGGACAAGTTCAGCAGCGCCCGCCATGGACGGCAGGCAGGCCAGGGTGAAAAGATGGATGAGTTTCATGGATCTGGAATTTTCAGGAAGGTTCTAATGGTTTCACTCGGCGATCACCCGCACGCGCATAAAGCGCTTGGCGGCTTGGTCGATTTCCACGGTGTCGCGCACTTCGCAGTCCACCGTGCCGTCGCTGTTGGGAGTTTCGGCGATTCCGCCGCTGCCTTGGATGGTAGCCCCGCGGGTGCTGCGGGCGAGTTCCGTCCAACTGCCGCCAAGATCCGAGAGCGCTTCGACCGTGATCGTCACGTCATCGCGGGCTGGCACTCGCTTGAACCGGATGGAGAGATGGCGCTGGTCACCCTCGTTGGAAAACGACGGGCGTGGCAGCAAGTGGCTGGAGCTTTGCCCGGGAGTGAGGCCGAGCGCGTATTTGATGATATTGGCGATGCCGTCGCCGTCTGGAGTGGCGAGGTTGGCGGCATTGCCTGAGTTTTCCGTCGTGCCGAAGTATTGCAGGCGCCAGGAGGCCGCGGGCGACTCACCCGGAGTTCCTCCAAGCGTGGTGAAGGTGCCGATTTCACTGTATTGCGGCCCATTCGCATTCGCCGCATAAGCGCGGAAACTGTAGGATGTGCTGGGGAGCAGGCCCGTGGCCACCGCCCCGAAGGAGCCCAGCGGCCACTCGGCGGTGACCCCGCGCGCGGCGAGATCGATGACATTGTTGCCGCCGCGGACGGGTGACGGATTGGCGGAGGTGGGCGAGATCACCACACCACGGCGGGTCAGCGCACTGCCGCCATTGCCAAGCACGGTGCCGTCCAGGATGGCCGAGGTTTCCGTGATCGCGGAACTCGTCGCCTGCACCGCCATTTCCGGCTGGGCGGCGTCCTGGATGGTGAGT
>JBEGOB010000368.1:0-2711 GCA_041182265.1 Verrucomicrobiota bacterium
TAATATAGCCATGCACTCGGCGAGATCCGCCTCGATCAATGCGCCGCGGATGTCGCCCTCGCCGCTGGAATTCGAACTCATCGAGCCATTCGGCGCGAGGTGGTGAAGCATGTAATGAATCCACGGAAAGTTGGCATTCCCTATTGGAGGCGTGCCGTATTTCCACCTTACGTCGCTCTCCAGCTTGCCGTTCCACCATTCCTTGATGTTGAAGTGCGGATTTATCCTCCCGTTGGGACGATCTGCGGGATGGCTTCGCGAGTGTGAACGAGCTGCCGCTCTGGGCACTGCCATCGCGAAGTCGGCGCGGAGGTCCGGGTGCTGGTCGCGAATAAAAGTGTCCGCCGGCTCCTTGCCGAAGTCGATGCCTCGGATGGCCATGTTCATCGCCGCCAGCCTCCAGGTGGTGAGCTTGCATTGATTCGGCTGCATCCTCCACGGCCTCACCCTGCGGGCACGCTGCGCACGCCTCAAATGGGCGCCCCACGCCCATTGATCCCGCCCGAACAACACGATGTCGCCGATGGTGCCGCCGTGCTCCTCGATGAAGCGCTCGGATTGCACGAAAAAGCCGCTAGAGCCCGTCGCCGGATCGATCTGGAGCTGGGTGTAGTTCTTGTTGAGGACGTTCTTGAGTTTGATTCGCACCCCCGCGCGGACCCTGTGGGCGACCTTTGAGGGTCGTCTATGTCGCTCCACTCCATTCGGGTTCTGCTTCTCCACCCCGTCGTCAATGAGCTTGCTGGTGGGGGTGATCTTGTAATCGGACGCTTTCCCGCTCTTCACCGTGATTTGCCGACCGGCCAATCCAGTCACACTTGCGCATCCAGAAGGTAGGACGCCCACCGTGATTTCAGCATGCCGCTGGGCGAAGGAACCCAAGACGTGTTTGGGGAATATCAGGCCGAGGACGGCGTGCTTGTCAACGACGGCGTCGACATTAGACCGCAGCTTGTCGGCGGCGGTCCACAGCCTCTTGTAGAGCGCAGGGAGAAAGGTCAGAGAATCGGGGGGGCGCATATTTCAAAGAAACTTGCAAAATTTCACAACGGCGCTGGGCAGATCAACGCTGTGTGGAATCACGCTGGTTGAAGCAACACGAGAAGTCCAGCAGTTCATCCACCATCACCCACTTCTTTAACCTCCAAAATTTTTGGATCGGGTTATGATTTGAGGAAGACGACGTCTTCATTTATGGCATCAGGAGCGAGTGACGGCGCTTCCTTCATGACCATGAAATGCCCTATCGTTAGAATATGAACATCCTCACTCCAGCGGTGCTAGAAGGCAATTTCTGCGCCATTTCCTAACATCGAAAAAGGTGACCGCCGTTTCAAGAGGGCTCGGTGCCGCGACGGGCTATGGTGCGGTTTCTGGCCAATGGTGGCGGAGCTTCGCCAGCCATGGCTCCAGGCCGGAGCTGCGAAGGGATGCGAAGCGGTCAAGTGAGCCCGCGAGATCGCGAAGTTCCGGCGACATCCACCGGATGATTTCGAAGATCGCCTGATGCCGCGCATCCAAATCCTTCCAGTGCAGGATGCGTTCGTGATGGAAGACGCGGTTGCGGAGGTCGCGGATGTCTTTCCAGCGGGCTCCCAGACGGATGAGATCCCGCTCGTTTGTAGGTGCATGAGGGAAAGCCATCTTGGCAAGGTGGTGACCGATGCCGGTCTGACCGTGAGCCTTGTTGAAGAAGCCCGTCCAGAACCCGAAGTTCAGCTCGGCGACGACTCGACCGGGAGTTACCGGTTTGTTGAAACTTCTTAGCGACTTCTTAGCATCGAGGACACGGTCCTTCTGCCATAGGATGAGCTTCGATCCGGGCGTATCATACCACGCATCCGTCCCGCAGCGCACGGTAAGAACCCGATGGATTGTATTCCTCAACGCAATTTCGGAAAATTGAAGGGTGGGATACAGGGCTTCGCTCAGGGCCATATTAAGCGAGTAGCGGGCCAGCGTCAGCTTAGAATCCGCGCAGTCCTGCCGGTAGGGATCGATTCTCTCCGTGTGCAGAATCCCCTCAATTTGCTGAAAAAAGGCCGCGTTCATTCGAAATTCGGCCGCTCTGGAGCCCAGATATATGTTTGACGTGCCGGCACAGTGGTGGCAGGTTTGGCCTGTTGACCCCGGGGTCCCTTCCTCAGCCGCTTGCGGCAGACAGGGTCCGGGGTTTCTTTTTGCCCGGATTCAGAGCGCATAGCTGAGGCCTATCAGGTTGGCTTTGATGGCGAATCCGAGTTTGGCGGACTCGGCGAATTTCAATTGTTCACTCATAGCTTTTAAGTTCCACATTCGAAATCGCTAGGTCCGCGTGCTTGTCAACGACGGCGTCGAAATTAGACCGCAGCTTGTCGGCGGCGGTCCACAGCCTCTTGTCGAGCGCAGGGAGAAAGGTCAGGGAATCGGGGGGGGCGCATATTTCAAAGAAACTTGCAAAATTTCACAACGGCGCTGGGCAGAACGCCGCTGTGTAGGCTCACGCTGGTTGAAGCGACACGAGAAGTCCAGCAGTTCATCCACAATCACCCACTTCTTTCACCTCCATAATTTTCGGATCGGGTTATGATTTGAGGAAGACGACGTCTTCATTCATGGCATCAGGAGCGAGTGACTGTGCTTCCTTCATGACCATGAAATGCTCTACCGTTAGAATGCGAACATCCTCACTCCAGCGGTGCTAGAAGGCAATTTCTGCGCCATTTCCTAGC
>JBEGOB010000369.1:0-12448 GCA_041182265.1 Verrucomicrobiota bacterium
TGGACGCACATCGCAATTTCCTACCAAAACGGCACACCCACCCTGTTCATCAACGGCAAACCCACACACACCGGACTCAAAGGCCCATTCACCATCCATTGCCCCGTAGGCGTCCCGTTCACCACAAACACCCCATACAAGGGACTCCTCGGCAAGCCAGACGCCTTTAAAATCCCGATGAATGAAAAGCAGCTCAAGGACTGGCTCGCTGCAACGAAACCGAACCCAGACACCGCTCATGAACCCGCTGCCACCATCGGCAGCAACGGCTCCATCCGGCTCCACCGCAGCGGTAGCTATCAAGTGGATTTCTCCGATGGCCAAATTCGCACCTTGGAAAATATCACGGTTCCCGCGCCACGCGAAATCAAGGGACCATGGACCCTGCGTTTCCCAGCGGATAGCCCGAACCCCGCATCGCTGAAACTTGACTCGCTCATCTCGTGGAGCGCCCACCCGGACCCGGCACTGAAGCACTTTTCCGGAACCGCCCTTTATGCATCCTCATTTGAAATCACCGATGCCCCCTCACGCGTCACGCTCGACTTGGGCCGCGTGGAAATCATCGCGGAGCTTAAAATCAACGGGAAATCCTTAGGAATTCTCTGGAAACCTCCCTATCAAGTGGACATCACCTCAGCGGTCATTGTCGGCAAAAACCAGTTGGAAATCTCCGTCGTTAACTTATGGATCAACCGTCTAATCGGCGATCAAGCGCTTCCCGAAGACAGCGAGCGTGACTCAAAAGGCCTGCTGCTCGCTTGGCCAGAATGGGCGATCCAAGGAAAAACCAGCCCAACCGGGCGCGCATCTTTCGTGACTTTTCCTCTCTGGAAAAAAAACGAAGCCTTGCGAAATTCCGGACTCCTCGGCCCAGTCGTCCTCCGATTCTCCCAAGATTAGAGCTCTCCACGGCGACTGCTCCCTTCCAAGACTTGTCATCGGCAAAACACGGCCTCAGCGTGTCGGCAAGCCAATGACAGAAGGTATTGCAATCATGACCTCCGGCGGTGACTCCGCCGGAATGAACCCCGCCGTAAAATGCGCTGTCGAATGCGCGATTCTCCACGGCTACGAGCCTTTTCTCATCTACGACGGCCTGCGCGGCCTCATCGCCGGCAACATCGTCCCCGCAAAACGCGAACTTGTCTCCGGCATCATGCACCGCGGCGGCACCATTTTGCGCTCTTCTCGCTCACCCGAGTTTTTTGACATCGCATACCGTCGCCAAGCTTACGAAAATCTCCGACAACACCGCATCAACAAGCTCATCGTCATCGGCGGCGACGGCTCGTTCCGCGCGCTCAACCAGTTTTACAACGACTTCGGCATCCCCTTCGCCGGCATTCCCGCCACCATCGACAACGACATCGCAGGAACGGATTACTGCCTTGGCGTCGATACCGCACTCAACACAATCCGCCAATCCATCGACTCCATCCGAGACACAGCCAGTTCATTTTCAAGGGCTTTCGTCGTCGAGGTCATGGGTCGCCACTGCGGCCACCTCGCGCTCATCACCGCGCTTTCATGCGGTGCGGAAATTTGTCTCGTGCCGGAAATTGAATACGACCTCGCATCCATCGGTGCCCGGATCCGGCATCAAATCGAGCATGAGGAGCGGAAGTATGTCTTAGCCATCGTCGCAGAAGGCACAAAAATGGGAGACTACCTCACGCGGTGGATCAATGAATCGATCGGCATGGAGGCACGCCTCACCGTTCTTGGACACGTCCAACGTGGCGGATCGCCCACCGTCCATGACCGGATCATGGCCTACAAGTTTGCCGCGGCGGCCGTAGAAGCCCTAGCCGCCGGAGAAACGAACGCCATCATGGTTTACCGAGACGGCGCTTATTCCCACCTCCCGGTTCACACGGTCACAGACTCCAAATATCAAGTGGACTCCCAACTCATCCACCTCGCCAAGCCATTGGCCAGTTAGCAGACCTCGCCAGCGGCAAACCACCCATCCAACTCGAAAAATCGATGAAACACCGAGCGAGTTGACGAGCTACGGACCACCCATCGCCCTGTCCCATAATTTAGTGACATGACAGAATCAAAATTTTCCGTGATTCTCTCGCTGTCGCGGCGATGGGGATTGCCGCTTCAAACTAGTTTTCATGACTTAAATTGAGGCCGCGCTGATGCGCGGCCTCTTTTTTTGCAATGGATGCGGCTTTAAACCGTTTCGCCCCGCCAAAAACAGCGCGGAGGCACGATCTGGCGGGACCGCGGGCTTGCCGCATACTTTTTCACGGCTCCAACTGCTCCAGAATGGCCGAATAGTAGCCCTCATAAAAGCCGACGACCCTCCATGCGACGAATCCAAGAATGCCGAAATAAAGAACTTTTGGCAGCATGGTGGAGGCGGTCTTGGCGCTGGATTCCGCCTTTTCGCGGGTCAATGACGCCCACCGCGCAAGGTCGGCATCAAGGGTGCCTGCCTCTTCTCCAGTCGAGTAGGTGCGCGAGAAAGCCTTGGGAAACGCCGCTTCCAGCAGAAATGCAGGGCCCAGTGGATTTCCGGATTTCGCCCTGACCCTCAGCCGTTCACCCGCCTCGCGAATGCATGCGCTTTGAGAGGCATCCGACGCAAGTTTGACCGTTTCCTCCATCGAGATTCCAGCAAGCAGACACGTGTGATAGACTTTGCAAAAACGCGCTAGAGCACTGTTGCTGCGAGCCGCCCCGACCCATGGAACTCGGTTCATCCAGCGGTCTGCGACAGCATGGTCCGGAGCCATTTTCAAAATGCGCTGAACGGCTAGATAAGCAGCGAATCCCACCCCATAGAAAACGAGCAGCGTTAGGGCTGAATTGACCAAAATCTTCACAAAATCTTGCTCACCGGACATCAGCGCTGTCGGCACGGTGCCGATCAAGACGCCCAAGTGGAGAATTACGATGGGATAGACCAAACTCTGGATCGCATCGCGGCGTGTGCGTGCGACCATGCCGAAATATTCTGCCAGATGGTGGAAGGCCGGGCCGAGTTTTCCGCCACGCTCTCCGGCACTGATGATGCTGCGCTCAAGCGCCGACACGCGTCGTGAATTTTTACAAATCGCCGCAGTGATCGACTCACCCGCATCCAAGCCATGCTGCAGGTCATTGAGAAGTTCGGCCAACGAGTTGGGCAGCCCGGTCTCCATCAAGAGAGTTGCTGCGCGGCGGATATCGAAGCCAGCTTCGAGCAGCTTTGCCATCTCCGAGTAAAAAAGATGCTTGTCGCTAGGATTTGGCGTCATGGGTTGCAAGGATTCATAAAGTGTAACGACGGGCTCACCAAGTTCCATTTGGGGGGGAATGCATTTTGATTTTTCAAAGAGCAATTGCCACTCGCTACCCGCAAAATTTCATTTTAGAAATCGGCATGCCCCCTCGAATCTGGATCCTTGTCGGCGTTTTCAGCGCCGGATTTTTAGTCAGTTGTGAAAAAGAAATTGAATCACAAGACTCCGCTTCTTTCGAAAAATTCGACAGTCCATGGGCGCATGAGGAACATTGGATGGTCGCCGGAACCGTCCGCGACTTGCAGGGGATGTTGAAACTTTGCGGCGCGAAGATTGGTGAAAACGCGACGGTCCCAACGGCGAATGCGCGCGAGTATGAGGTGGGCGACGCGACGCTGAAGATGGATCCTTCCTGTTGGGATATTGCAAGCTATCAGAACTTGTTAACACCATGGAAAACTAAGCCACAAACGGCGACGGATTCTCCAGAGGATCTTCTGCATACCCTGCTGAGCCCGACGGCAAAGACTTTGCAGCTTGCGAACCAATCGATTTCCGACCGGATCAAGGCGAGCCCAGCGGCGGCAGTTGTGCATGAAGAAGCCGCATTTCTGCTCGGCGTTTTCGGAATGCGCGAGAACGCGCGAAGCTTCGGAGATCTCCGCCCGCTGCTTTGCAGGATGACGGCGCACTTGGCGCTGGCAGAGCACCTGCGAGGGCAAGAAATGGAACCATCACTGGTGGGCAACTGGGGCCGGGTTTTCTATGAATACCATGCCGGGCGTCCCTTGCTAGCGCGAGAGTTCATGCAGTCGCTCCCGGAGGATGGGAATAGTGGGCGCTGGAAGCGTGTGATGCAGCTATTGATCACCAAGGATTGGCGGCGGACGGGCGATCTGGGCGACTTAAGTCTGGCCGAGGCCATGGCGCATGCGCGTGCGCTGCAAGTCCATTTGGGGAATTCCAAAATGATGGAATTCGTGGGTGAGCGTAAAGATTTGCAAGGCATTCCCGATTGGTCGCGGACGCTCTCCGATCTTGGCCGCAGTGTGGAAGAGGGGCACCTTGCGATGCGCTCGTGCATCGGCATGGAGTTTCATGAAATGGGAGCTATTTTCAAAGTGGGGCAGAATCCAAATCCTGCGAAGATTGCTTCATTCATTGCCCAGCAGAGTGTTTCTGCCCTGGTTGGCGAGAATGGCGCGCCAAGAGTGATTTCCGACGGAGATTGGGCCGCGTATTTCCGGCGGCACTTGTATAAGAACTGCGCGGACGTCAGCGACTTTGCCATCCGCATCTGGTCGTCTCACGAGGCGGCGGTGGAGTGGGAGAATTCTGTCATGGCGTATTGCAGATTGCTGCCGGATAGTGAACTTTTGGAGTCGCTCGTCTCGACATCCGAGAAAGATTTCAACAAGGATCTCAAGGTAACCGCAGCTTACATTCGGGAGCATCCCGAGCGTGTTCCGATGGGACTTTGGTATGACTATCAATTTCCAGTTCTTGATGTGAGGGTGGAGACACGCATGCCGGATCAAGCCTCTTGGTTTCGCGAGGTCTCGCCCCCGGGCACCGCTCATGATCCGACTCGGCGACTGCGGTTCTCCGGCATCGCTGGCAATTGGTTGGTCAACATGAAGAAGCTTCATGCGATTGATCCTTGGAATCACGATTTATGTTATGAAATCGCGGAGGAATCAGGTCACTCGTTGGATGGAGTGAAGTCGGCATGGGGCGAGGTCCGAGAGTATAGCAAGCGCCCACTCAAGCAGACTCTGAAAGGCACGAATTTAACAGTTCCGCAGCGGATCGAAACCTTGCAAAGGCTCGTCAGCCTCGATCCCGGCGCCGGCTTGGAATTGGGATCCCTCTTGGTCATAGAAAAGCGCCCGGAAGAAGCCATCCAAGCGTATGAGACCGCCTATCAGAATTCAGAGGATCGGGTGGCGGTGGCGAACAGGTCACGATGGATGATTTTTTATTACAAATCCAAAGGCGATGATGCCAAAGCGCGCGAAATCGCGGATCATCATGCGGAAGTGTATTCATGCAGCGGCTTGGAAAGCGCCTTGGCCTTGGCGATTCATGAAAAGGATCTCAAGCGAGCGCATGAGTTGGCGAAGGCGACGATGGAGCGCTATGGAATGATCGGTAGCTTGGCGAAGGCGGATTGGTTCATCCGCGGAGATGAGAAGGCGCTGCACCAAGTTTTCCCCGGCGGATTTAAAGAAGTGACCTTGGAGGACTTCTCAACGGGGCAAAAAGCGGCAGGTTGCCAAGTGACGAGCTCTAGCAGCACGCTGCGCTTGGTGGGCATGCGTCCGGGAGACGTCGTCGTTGCCATCGACGGGAAGCGCGTGGAGAACTACCCACAATACAACATGCTGATGACTTGGAATCTTGATCCAAGCGTCCGGCTGATTTTCCGGCGCGGAAGGACCTATCAGGAAATCAATTGCTTGTTACCTGACCGCCTGCTGTTGGTGGATCTCCGGGACGTCGGCCAGTGATTTGGAGGATTCAGGATTCAGGATTCATCATTCCTTGGCGAAGACGAGGCCGCTGCGTGATGGCGTGTAAACTTTCATGATTTGATCCTCCCCGACTGGGTAGTCAAATGAAGGGTCCACGCGTGCATGACCGCCGCTTGCAGCGGCATCAGTGTCGAGCACGAGCGTGCGTGTGCCAGAGCTTGGAACATGGATCGGATAACCGAAAACCGAGTTTCCAACGGAGAAGTTGAAGACAAACACCAAGTTTGCGCGCTCGGCGACGATGATTTTGGAGTCGCTGTCAAGGTGAAGCAATTGGGCAGGCGGGGCCGCGAGGAAATTGAACTTCTTTTCAAGAGCCATCAGTTCGCGGTCGAAGTCCGCAAGCCATGCGTATTTCAACTCCGGATTATCCACGAGCGACCACTGGCGGCGGCAATAGTGGAATGACCAATCGTTGCCCTCGCGCGGAAAATCCAGCCACTCGGGATGACCAAATTCATTCCCCATGAAATTCAACCATCCCTCGCCGCCGAGCACCATGGTGGCGAGGCGGATGAGCTTATGAAGAGCGACACCGCGCTCGATGACCGGGTGGCCATCCGTCTTGGGCATGTGCCAATACATTTCCTGATCCATCAGCCAGAATGCGAGCGTCTTATCACCGACAAGCGCTTGGTCATGGCTCTCTGCGTAGGCGATGGTTGCTTCACGATACCGACGGTTCGCGAGAACGCCCCACAGCTCACCGATGTCCCAGTCCTCGTCCCGGCTGTGCTTGAGCAACTTGATCCAGTGGTCCGGAATGCCCATGGCGAGGCGGAAGGAAAAGCCAAGTCCGCCCTCGTCCAGTGGCCGGCACAGCCCTGGCATACCCGACATGTCTTCCGCAATAGCAATGGCTCCAGGCTTGAAATCCTGAATCAGCTTGGCCGCAAGTTTTAGATAGAGAATCGCATCGTCGTCTGCATCGCCGCCGAAATAATCCTCATAGCTGCCGAAGGCTTTATTCCCGCGCGAGTGATAGAGCATCGAAGTGACGCCATCGAAGCGGAAGCCGTCGAAGCGAAATTCCTCAAGCCAGTAACGGATATTAGAGAGGAGGAATTGGCGGACTTCCGGGCGTCCGTAGTCGAAGCATTTCGAGTCCCATGCGGGATGGTCGCCGCGTGGGCCTTCGTGGAAATATTGGTGGCCTGAGCCGTCGAAGTCATTGAGGCCTTCCGCCGTGTTTTTCACGGCGTGCGAGTGAACGACATCCAAAAGGACGCCGAGACCCAGGCCGTGCGCGGTGTCGATGAGGAATTTCAAATCCTCCGGTGTGCCGAAGCGCGAGCACGGGGCGAAGAACGAGGAAACATGGTAGCCGAACGAGCCATAATACGGATGTTCCTGCACGGCCATGAGTTGCACGACGTTGTATCCGGCTGCGGCGATGCGCGGCAGAACGGTCTCGGCAAACTCACGATAGGTGTGGACGCGCGGTTCCTCTCCAGCCATGCCGACGTGAGATTCATAAATCCGTGGCGCGGTGATCTGCGCGGGATTGAATTCATGTTTCCAAACGTAGGGCTGCGGCGAGTTCCAAATTTGGCCGCAGTAGTCATGCGTCGTCGGGTCTTGGACGGCGCGGCGGATGAAGGCGGGGATGCGGTCACGCCGCGAGCCATCCGCGCCAACGATGTGCAATTTGACTTTTTGTCCGTGGGCCAGGGCCTCAGCGGGAAGGAGCAGTTGCCAGATCCCATGTTCCACGGGCGCAAGCGGGTGACTCTCGCGGTTCCAGCCATTGAAGTCCCCGATCAGGGAAACGGCCTGCGCGGCGGGTGCCCACTCGCGGACGCTCCATTGTTGCTGCGCCGCGTGGAGGTGAATTCCTACAAATTTATGGCCAGTGGCGTAGGCGGAGAGAGATTTCGAGCTCGCCTCGATGCTGGAGAGTGCGGCGGAAAATTGCGCCATCCTTCGCTGAATCGCTCCTTGGTGAGGCTCTAGCCAAGGATCATCCTGCACGATTTTTGGAACTTCAGTCATTGCCGCATAACATGCCTTTTCTCAAGCAATCGAAAAGGCAAATCCATGGGGCGCACGATAGTTTTCCGGCAGGTGCCGGCGGAAAGCGGCTTTTCCCGCTAAGGGCGCGCCACTTGAAGATCAAGCGCACTTTGGTTCATAAACGGTCCGAGCGGGTTCGTTGGAATTTCGCGCAGCCCGGCAAGCACGACGCCCGCGTTAAAAAGTGCGCCCGCAGCATTCGTGTGCGTCCCCTTGTCTGCGAAGTGGCTCTCAATGGTGGCACGATCAAGCGCTTCATAGGCCCGGCCGATGCGGTCGGAGAGATCGAGAAAGGCGGCACGCTCGGACTTGGCGCAGGCCTCCACCCACGGCCGCCACTCTTTCCAGTCTTGGACAAATTTCCCATCACGATCGAATTTCATGTGGGGAATGGGCGAGCAGAGGATGACCTTCGCCTGTTTTTCCCGGGCCGTGCGTGCGAACTCGCGTAAATACCACCCATAAGAGCGCACATCCTCCGCCCGGCCATCCGGGTGGGTGACAGTCTCCACCTCGTCACCAATGCTTTTGAGCGAGCCGCGGAATTTCCCACGCGCATCCAGCGGTCCAACGTCATTGTGCCCGAACTGGATGAGCACGAAGTCACCGGGTTTGATGGCGGTGAGAATTTCCTGCCAGCGGCCCTCCGTATAGAATGTCCGTGAGGAGCGCCCGCCAATCGCGCGGTTGGCGACTTGGATTTTCGTCGGATCAAAGAAACGCCCGAGCTCTTGCCCCCAACCCCGCATCGGCGAGTTGCTTTTAACCGTCGAGTCACCGGCGATCCAGAGAGTGGGTAAATTTTCAGCAATTGCCGGGGCCGCGCCATGGAGGCTGAGCGTTGTGGAAATACCGACTGCGGCCAGCCCAGCGAGCATCAAACGGCGAGAAAAGGAGGATTTCATCAGGGGGAGCGAGGCTAGCAGGCTGCGGCCAGCGCGGTCGATACTCCGTCCGGGTGAAGCGCAATGAAAGCACCATGCCCACGAAGTTGACGCTTGGATCAACGGCACGAGCCAAACTCGCTTCACTTCGCCCCCAGCTGGGCCGTGTTTGGCCCAGCACATCTCAACGGATGCTCTCCCGCAGCACGGGCACTCCTAGCACTCAGCCATTCCGGGGACAAACCGCGTAAACCGTGCTGACCCACTCATCTTCAAGCGGTCCCGCCAGTTCTCGTCGGGTCCACCAAGGGGGCAGCAGGTAGGTAAAATAATTACATGTTAGAAATACTCATTTTTACTGATAACCAATCAGTTACGAAAATTAAGCCACCAAGCCCCGAGCGATACTTCGGGAAGTCGTAATAAAATGATGATCAAGTTTTTAAAATTTTGAGCTGTGGAACGCTTGTGGAATACGGATCGCCTCAGGCATTAGTTAGATCGCTGCAAAAAACTTTTTCCACCTCCGAAATTACCAGTCACGCTCCCCATCCACACGCGTAGTGCTGCTCACGGAAGCGCATACGACGGAGTGCGAAATTTTTTTAAAAAGAACGACTGATCAAACATGGAACCGGATGAAGTGGTAACGCAAGGGATGGAGGAAGGCTCGGACGGATCATCGTTGGAAAATGCGGGATGGGAGACCATTTGCGATGCGCTGCGTGCCATGGTCAGTCATGATGCGTTCCAACGCTGGTTTCGTGCAGCCCGCTGGTTGGGCGTGGAAGACGACGTCGCCACCGTCGCGGTCCCCGGTGAAATTCACCAAGTCTGGATCGAGACGAACTACTTGCCAGAACTTGCGACTGCCGTGACCGGAGTTTTCGAGGAAGTCCGTGATGTCCGTGTGGTGGTGGATGATGAATGCGGAGTCTCGGGCGGCGAGTCCACCTTGGCCTCAGACTCAGCCAAGCGACCGACCAAGGCCGCCGCGCTCGAAGGCGACGCCCTCGACAAACGCATCAAAATCGCGGGCCTGAACCCAGCGCACACCTTCGCCAGTTTCATCGTCGGACCCAACAGCCAGTTTGCGCATGCCGCTTGCGAGGCTGTCGCCAAAAAATCAGGCATCGGCTACAACCCGCTTTTCATCTATGGTGGCCCCGGACTTGGGAAAACCCACCTCATGCAGTCCATCGGCCACGAACTTCTGCGGCGTCAACCTGGCTCCCGCGTGATTTACCTGACCTGCGAAAAGTTCACCAACGAGTTCATTGACGCAATCCGCCGCGGTGACATCGAGAAATTCCGCCGCCGCTACCGCAGCTCGGATGTTCTCCTCATCGATGACGTCCAATTCCTCGCCGGCAAGGAGCGCTCTCAAGAAGAATTTTTCCACACCTTCAACACCCTGCTCGACGGCCGGAACCAAGTGGTCCTCACCTGCGACCGCCCAGCCTGTGAAATTAAAAGCCTAGAACCTCGTCTAATTTCCCGCTTCGAGTGTGGCCTCACCGTGGAAATGCAAGCCCCGGAAATGGAAACCCGAATGGCTATTCTCAAAAAGAAATCTCTCGACTGGAAAGTCCGCGTGGATGAATCGGTCCTCCGCTTTCTTGCCGAGAAAATCCGCACCAATGTCCGCCGTCTCGAAGGCGCACTCATGCGCGTCGCAACCTACGCATCCCTCGCAGGTGAGAGCGTCACCGTGGAAAAAGTCGAACATTTGCTCCGCGACCTCATCCGGGAGGAGGCCAGCCGCCAAGTCAGCATCGACGCCATTCAAAAAGCCGTCTCCGAGCACTACGACGTCCGACTCGCAGACATGACCAGTCGCCGTCGCCCCGCCAGCATCGCCTTCCCACGACAAATCGCCATGTATCTCAGCCGCTCGCTCACCAAAGGCTCGCTCATGGAAATCGGCGAGGCCTTCGGCGGCCGCGACCACGGCACGGTCATCCACGCCTGCAAAAAGGTCACAGAAATGCTCGTCGCCGAGCCTGGCCTCAAGGAAAGCATCGCGCGCATCGAGTCCCAGCTGCGCCGCTGATCTCCAAGACTTGCCCGATTGTTCACAGAAGTCTTGCCAAGGAGCGGCGAAAGCGGAAACTGCCCCGCAACCAATTTTTGATCCCCTTATGAAGTTCCGTATCTCCAAGGAAGCCTTTCTCGACGGCCTGCAAAAAGTCCAGCACGTCGTCAGCTCGCGCACCACACTCCCGATCCTTTCCAACGTCCTGTTGGTCGCCAAGGACGGCAGAATCCAGTTCACCACCACGGACTTGGACGTCGGAATCACCGGCTCAGTCGAGGCCCAAATCGAAAAGGAAGGCGCGACAACTCTCCCTGCCAAGCGCCTCGTGAGCATCATTCGCGAGCTTCCCGCCAGCGAAGTCGAAGTTTCCGTGGACTCGAAAAACCACGCATCCATCCGTTGCGGACCCTCGTTTTTCAAAATCATCGGTCTTGGCGAAGCGGAATTCCCACCACTGCCTGACTTCGAGGGCGCTAAAATCTTCAAAATCCCACAAGCCACCCTCCGCGATGGCCTCAAAAAAACCTCTTACGCCATCTCCACCGACGAGACGCGCTACGTCCTCAACGGCATCTTTACCTCATTCCGTGATGGCAAAATGACTCTCGTCGCCACCGATGGCCGCCGCCTCGCGATGGTCGATGCGGATTTGGAGTTTCCCGCTTCCCACGAGACCGACGTCATCATCCCAACCAAGGCCGTCCAAGAACTTCAACGCCTCCTCGGCGATGCCGGCGAGGTCATCGTCAAACTCAGCGATAGCCAAATTTCCTTCACCGTCGGTGACAGCCTCCTTGCCAGCAAGCTCATCGAGGGGAACTACCCGAATTACCGCCAAGTCATCCCCGGCGACAGCAACGAGCGCGTCGTCATTTCACGCGAGGCGCTCCTCGAAACCGTCCGCCGCGTCTCCCTCCTCTCTTCGGACAAGTCAAACTCCGTCAAATTGGTCTTCAGTGAGAACCACATCGAAGTCACCGCTAATTCGCCGGATGTCGGTGAAGCTCAAGAATCCATGGATGTGATCTATCAAGGCCCACCGATGCAAATTGCCTTCAATCCTGAGTTTCTTCAAGCCCCACTCCGCGCGCTCGACAGCGACGATGTCTATCTCGATCTCATCGATGAAATGAGCCCCGGCGTTCTTCGCATCGAAGGCACATTCCTCTACGTCCTCATGCCCATGCGCGTGACGAACTGAGGAAATCAAGCGCCTATCCCTCAAGCCCGGACTCCTCTGCATGAGTCCATTTCAAAAACACCTTTCACCTGTGAGAAATCTCAGCGTGAAAGGTTTTTTTCTGGCAACTTGCCTCACTTTTCTCGCCACGCTTCCCACGCGCGGCCACGTGGTTTCACAAATTTACGCGGAGTGGTCCGCTCAGGATCCTTGGCAAATGGATCTACTTTTCGACGCTGGCTACGCAGTTCCCGAGTGGCGCGGCGATGCACAAAGCCCCGCACCCACGCGCGATTGGCTGCTTAAAATCGGGGAACCGCGCTGGACTCAACTCAAACTCGAAACCGAACGCTACCTCCGCGAATCGATGCAAGTCCAGGCTGCGGGAAACTCGCTCGCTTGGCGGATCGCATTTGTCGATTTTGAAAAAACACCGCCCGATTTCCCCACCCTGCTCAACGACGGCGCCTACTTCCGAATCCGCATCCAAGGCGCGGACCCCGCAGCGCCCCGCCCCACGGAACTCACTTGGAACGACCAACCGCGCCCCACCCTTGTCC
>JBEGOB010000370.1:0-6088 GCA_041182265.1 Verrucomicrobiota bacterium
TCGCCCATCAGGAATCGAAAACCCTCATCGAGATCGAGGGCGGCATCTACGTGAACGGTCGTCACAACCGCGGGGCGGGCTTCGCCGCCGATCTGGAAAAATACCTGGAAGCCACCTTGGCGGGCTGGCACGTCGTCCGCCTCGGGCCGAACGAACTGACAGTGGAGTGCATCGGGCGTCTCGTTTCGCTGGTGCAGGGCGGCTGACTCCCGGCGCGGGCATCCTCCGCCAATCTTCCTCCAATCTTCCTCCAAAACGGGCAAAAAACCGCTCGGTTTACACCCAACTTTACACCTGTCCGACGTCCAAAAAAATCGCAAGAAAACGCCGCAATCCCATATTTCACAAGGGTTCCAGCCGCTTCATCCGTTCAAAATCTAGCAATTTTGACGCAAAAAAAGTGTAAATTTGAAAAAGGCACCTTTCACAGGATTTGGATGGGGGAGTTGGGACCCAAGGACTTTGTCGCCAACTTAAATAGATTTCCTCCTTATTGTCAACGCTTAGGCATCGTTTGGCGCTCGATTTGTCACAACTCCTGCTAGAGACCTGGCGGTCCAGCGGGTTCTTGATCCTCTTTCATGGGTTGGCTCGGTCAATGCCATTGCTTGGTCGCTTACATTCGGCGGATAATTGTTTGAGAAGAGCGTAACCTTCGGAAATAGCTTCACCTAAGGGCAGGTCTTCAGGACTCTTACCCAAAGCCGAGTAAAGCGTTGCTTTCAACTTCTCATCCGTCATTTGCCGGCCGGCACCGCTACCGCCAAATGCTCTGACGATTCCGGGTTCGCTCTGATAAAAAATCCGGATACTAAAAAGTTGCCAAAAAGCGAGTTTTTCGAGGGGAGGAGCATTAGAATACCGGTCGAGTATGTCACAAGCATACTGATATTGGTCGCCATTCAAGCCTCCGCGAGGAGGAGCCATCCGATCCCATGCCTCCTGCCGGTCCTTGGCTGCGGCGTCTGTCAACGGCACCGAAAATAGCGATAGGCGCGCCGCTTCGAGTTCCTGCTGCACGCGCTTCTCTTTTGGTAATTTAGGGGGCTTGCTTTGCTTACCTGCACCCGATTCTGTTTGGTCAGGGCTCACTGCGATGGAACTATTTCCGGAGTCGGCGTCAGACGATTGAGATGGCAAATTCCCAGCCTGATCCTTCTGGCGACACCCGCTGAGGATAATCAAAAGACCGAAAAAGACGAAGGTGGACCAAATCGGAAACATTTTCATGGTGGTGGAAACGTGCTGTTGTTGCCGGGAACGAACGTGGAGCCATCGTCTATCCATCTTCCGTTGTCCCGTCTCAATTTGCGAGTCAATTCGGTCAAGCCATAGTCAGAACACAGGTACCACTTGGCTCCAATTTGAACCCTTGCAAATTGCCTGAACTGAGCCAACTCGAAGATGGTCGCGCTCGGGTTGCTGCTGCCAATTGAATTCAACAATTCTATGTTTGGATAATCAGCGTCACTCAAAACTGCGGTTGTTCCCAAAGGCTGGTAAGGAAATGTCTCGGCACCTAAATCGGGATCGTCGTTGCCCTCGATCGCATCTGATGGATATGTCGCGATGTCAGGGCGGCCATCGTGCAGCAATTGATCTATGGTTGAATCATTTGATCTGGCAACCACGCGGACCTGCCTAGACGCATCATAGCGCAATGCAGCGCCGGGCGCGAGAGAAGCCCCGGTCCACGGATGAATTCCCGGCGCGGGGACCGTGGGAGCCTGATTGAAATCAGGAACGTCCGAAGTGAGATTAAACATTTCTGTCGGTTCGCAAACATACCGCCACAGGAGTTTGCCACTGAACTTATAACCAACCGCAACCGCTGAATTGGGAGGCGGGGAGAAGACGTCTTGCGGGGCCATCATAAGCGGCGTTTGGCCATCCGTAGAGCTTTGCGCAGAAAGATACGCCCAGGTCACCCAGACCATCGTGGAAGCGGTCGTTTGGCCGGTGCCGAGGAGGCGAATTGAAACGGGATACTTGCCCGTGGCGGAGCGAGAAATTTCCGCTGTAGGGGTATATCCGAAAACGGGAGCGGCACCCACCCATTCCACAAGCTGCTTGGCGTGTTGTGGTGTGGCTTCTTCTCCACTGATCCCACTGGCAGTCAGGGAGACCGAATCGGTTTGGGTGGTGCTCTTGGTCGTGACGAAATGCACTACCTTGCTGTTGGGCAGATTGGACTGAACGATGTCGCCAATGACACCCTTCATATTGGCGGCGAGGTCGATCAAAATTTCGAGGCTCTTGAACTCGGCCGTGGCAACAAGGGCGAGTTTTCGGCCAAGGACCTCGGCATAAAGTTGCAAGCTCACCGAGCCTGCTTGGGTGGCCTCGATGTAGTAGGTGGGACGTGGTTCGGCACCTCCGGTGTAGTCGCGAATTTGAAGTTTATAAGGCAGAGCGACCAACTGTGGTTGTTGATTCGGAAATGCTTCCCACAGGCGGACCTTTCCCGCTCCGATTGCTTCTAGACGGTAAATCATGGCTTGCTCGTCCGCTCCCGGAGCGGTGGCCTCGAAGTTCACTGCGATCAAATCGTTTTCCGTGCCAAGCAGCAGGGAAGCCTGCGTCCGGTCTTCCTGCCCGTTTGCGTCATCGTCATCATTGTTGACTAGGATTGCCCCGGGCAGGGTGATGGAGCCATGGGGTGATACAGAGCGTATCCATGACGCACCGTCCTTGTCCGGGGGAGGAATGTCGTGCCACTGGGTTTGGGCGAGTGTGCTTGGTGTTGTGTTTACCAATTCGTGCTTCCATTTGATCATGCGGACAGGTCCGGCAGCGGCTTCAGAATCGGTGACTTCCTGCCAGAGGAATACAGCTTTAACCTGGCTGTTTCCGGGGTGGACCGGCACGTTGGCTGGAATGTTCCATCCGAGTCGGTATTTCCCACCACACAATGAAATTTTCGACTCATTTTCGACGAGATTTCGATAGGAAACCGGCGACAAAGTGATGGATGCCGCCGCCGCCAGAGCCGTCCCGGCATCTGCTATCAAATCGTCAGTGGTGTAGGGGGCGGAAAGTTCTTGGGACAAGGTAAAGGTTTCGCTTGTCCTGAATGTGGGACTGTATCCTGCGCTTGGAACCGGCTTCACGGCCTGAGTCCCACTCGAATGCTGCGCTCCGGCTCCAACCCGCAAGGTCGGCGTATTGGTACTCCATTGTCCAACAATACGATTGTTGGGTAGCGCGGGAGGATCGCCTGACACGCCGACCTCATACGTATCGTTATATATTTCGAAGTAATCATGGATATACCAATCCACGGGCGGAGACGGATAGTCATCCCACCATTGCCAGGTCTCCGAAGTGTAGTTCTGCGCCTCCTTTTCGAGTGTAGTTTCCCAGCCTTGGGTAACATTCCACGCGTAAATCTCATTTTGGATGCAATGCCCATGCATTTCTGTCCATGCAAACACCGTGCTGATGAGGGGCATTTCCTCTCCGTAGTCGTAGTGATAGTCCGTGTGCAGCTTTCGATAAAAATTGAGCGCCGGTCCGGTCTCCAGCCACGGGGAGGGCGGATAGAGCTGGGGAAATTCGACAAAACCGCTTTTGTGTTGCTCCACGGTTTTCATGCTGCCCTCGACGAACGGCGAGGCAACGACCTCGGTGGTCGCAAGGTCAAAATCTCCGGCGAGGCCGTGATAAACCAGAGCTGCGGAAGTATTGATTCCCCCGTAATCCACATTCACGTCGAATTGCGCCGGATCCGTGGGGGAGATTATACCGTAGTCCGCGAAAAGAACGCTCGAAATCCGCCGCTCATATTCGTCTGGCACCCCGTCATGATCTTCATCAATGTTGAGGAGGTGTTCCTCTGCATCGGTCAATCCGTCGCCATCGCTGTCAGTGTCCGTTACTGCGACGCGCCAGAAGAATTTGTCGGCGACGGTGCCATCTGAGTAAGTGGGAAGGGCGGCAATCTCAATAACTTGCCCATAGCCGTATTCCGGCTGCCCGATTGCAACCCAGCTTCCAGCCGACAAGTCAGGTGAGGCGTGAAGAGTGTAAAGCTTACCGAACTGAGTCGGCCATGAGATCACGAATGCCTCTGGTGAAACCAACAGTGGTTCGCTGCCTTCAGTTGTTGTATGGACGGCGGGGACGTGCCGCACCTCAGCCTGAAGTAAACCAAGTGGTGGCACTCCATTGAAGGGATCTGTTCCAGCAATGCACTCAGTGAAATTACTGATCCCGTCTCCATCAGCATCGTCCTCTGGCAGAATGGATCCTGGAAAAAGCTTATAGCCGTTGAAACGCCTCTCCCATGCGTCACTCATCCCGTTGCCGTTGGCGTCGGCGGGAGCGGAATGAACTGCCAGACTGAGAAGAAGCGCAGCCAAAACTGAGGAAAGGATGTTCTTCATCGAGCTTCTTCTCCCTTCCCGTTAAACGCAGGTTGCTGGACTCGCCAGTAGTTGAGAGTAATGTTCTTTGGTTGCGGTGGGTTCGCCTTAAGGTATGCTTCGCGCTCCTTTCGCGCCTTCTCACGGCCCTCGTAAGCCAATTTCAGCTTTGAATACTCGCTATTGTAGATCTCGTGGAGCGCCCCAATCGTGGCAAGAGCGTCCTCTGTCGCAGGTTTTCCAACCACTTTGAAGGTGGCCTTCCCATGCGGCAGTTCCGGAATTCGGGGAGGCTCAAAAGAAAGACCCTTTGCCCGTCTCAGCTCGCTCACCCGCTCCACGTCCACCGTTCCCCAGCTCATGAAGATCTGGTGGGTGTGACCGGCCGAATCAGCAAAGGACTGTATACCTCCGGCGATCAGCGAAAAGTCAGCCGATGACCAAAAAGTAACATCTCCTCCTTTTCCTTCAGGCCAGTAGCGGACAAGGGTTGCGGATTGACCATCCCTGGCACGGTAAACCGTGGCTCCCATGAACAGCAGGCCCGCCCGGGGATGTTCCTCCCGGTATTTCGCCAAGCGCTCCCTGAACTCATCATCCAGCTCAACCGTGGATTCTTCCACAGGGGTGGGTGGTGGTGGCAAGGCGATCGGCTTAATCTGCTGGAGCGTGATAGTTCGTTCACCCTGTTCGTGGGTGGTGGTCTCAATCACATCCTCGGAAGCAACACGATACTCCGGCTTGGGCGGTGCGGGCGGCGGAGGTGAGCCATCTGGAATTTTCCCGAGGATCCGGGCAACCGATGACTCGGGAGGATCGGCAGAATCCTCGCGCAAAGCGGCTTTCTCCATGTCTTCCTGAGATTGGACGTGGGTACCGAGTGACAGGCCTGCCACGACCAGGAAATGGATTGGCTTCATATGAAGCTGCGACCGATAAACGGTCTAGAATGGCAAGTCAACGAACGAATTCGCTCAAGATCAGCAAGTCACCCCAACCACATCTCCAAATCTGCCATCGCCGCTCTGACGTTCCCTCCTGCCCCGGCTGCAATCATCCGGGTGGTGGCAATAGGGACAGCCCACCGCCTCGCGAGGAATGCCGCTAATACCTCGTTTTCCGGTGGCTGGAGTCGGACCGATTGAAACCGAGTTTGAAATCGTTCGGTGAGGCTGTTGAGGTCAAGGTTCGTGGTGCCGAGGAATGCATGGCCTGGCTTCATCCGGTCGAGGTAGGTAAGCAGCATGTCCTGCGCGTCCTTGGAGCAGCGGTCGAGTTCATTCACCACTTTGACCGACCACGCGCCGAAGAGCGATCCGTAGGCGAGTGAGCGCGTCCATTCACGGGCGAGTTCGAGTCCCACTTCCTTGCCGTTCACGTCCTCGATGGCGGCGGGGTGGCTGGCAAGTGTGCGGGCGATCAGGTTCACGAGGCTCGTCTTGCCGATGCCAGGTGCGCCGGAAATCAACAGCTTGAGCGGCTGTTCCGGGTTCGATCTGAGGCGCTCGGCTTTCCGCAGCAGCACCTCCGCCACCTTGCCGGCCTGCCCCACAAAATCCGCAGGACAGGACGGGACGAAGCAGGTGGGCACAACCGGTGGCTTACGCGGCATCGCTGGCCGCCTTTCCGGCTCGGGTTGAGAGGATCAGATCGGCAATAGCCTGCGCACCCTTTCGATAGAGCACCACGGCCAGCAACTCACCATCCACATAGACGCCCCAATA
>JBEGOB010000371.1:0-8010 GCA_041182265.1 Verrucomicrobiota bacterium
CGCGGGGACTTTCCGTGATGTCATCAGCCCGTGGGACGTTCCTCAATTGGAAGTGACGCTGCGGCGTGCTATCGAGTTTTATACGGTGAAGCGTGAGCGCGACGCGCTGCTCACCGCGAAAATGCAGGCAGCCGGCTGAAGGTTACTCACATTTACTTCCCGGATTCCGGCACAATGCGCGCGCGCGGTGCCTTTTGAAACACACCCTCACTCGTGGTGAGGTGGACTTTAATCAGAAACCAAATTGCTATCGCCAGCAGGAGGGAGAGGACCTTTGCGATCCAGTTGTGAGCCAGGTTCAGTTTCATGAGATGGTTTTCCAGAGAAGAATATTTCGGCGATTTTCTCGCGGAATTGCTTTTCCGTGAGGTTTCGCTGAAGAATGCCGTTTTCACAAATTGAGATTCCCCCCGTCTCCTCACTGACAACCACGGCGATGCTGTCGGTTCGTTCAGTCAGTCCGATGGCAGCACGGTGGCGCAGTCCAGTCGAGCGATCTTTCATTTCCCTTTCTGTCACGGGAAAAACACAAGCTGCGCCTGCGACTCGGTCGTCGGCGATGATCATTCCTCCGTCATGGAGAGGGGCTTTGGGGAAAAAGACGGCCATGGCGAGTTCTGGCGAAAATTGTGCATCCAAAACCACACCACTATCGAGATGTTCTTTCAAACTGATGCCCCGCTGAATGGCGAAAAGCGCACCATAGCGTTTTTTGGAAAGATTGATCACTGCGTCGGCGAAGCGCTCAAGAAAGGCTAGGCGGCGCTTATTTGAAAAAGAAAAGAGTCGGTTGCTGCCGAGCCGAGCTAGGCCGTTTCTCAATTCTGGTTGAAAAATCACGATCAGCGCGAAGGCAAGAATCGCGGCCGCACGAGTGATGATCCATTGGATGACTTCAAGTCGGAAAATTGTCGAGACCAGCGTAAGGACGACCAAAATCGTGACAAGGCCGACGAGGATTTGCGCCCCGCGAGTCGCTCGGAAAGCTTTGTAAATTTGATAGATACAGGCGGCAAGCAGCAAGATCTCAATGCCATCTCCCCAGTGATCTTGAATGAATTTCCACATAGTCGCTCCGTCACCGCGAGACTACACCGCCCAAGCCGTCACTGGCAATCCCCGAAAAATCAAAAACTTCCTGACCGATTTGCGGATCACTCCGTTCCCATTCCCTCCATTGACACACGACGCCGATCAATGCAGCGAATGGATCTCAGGACCGCAAATTTCGACATTGCGGCAGATGTCTATCCCAGAGGAAAATGCGAAACTGCGCTCGAAGCGCCGCAGTCATCTCGCGTGCATCGCAATGAGAAAATGCAAGACTACCCGCTGGAAGCGTAGAAAGATTCACTCGGTGCTCAATAAGTATTTTTGACGTAAAATAACACCCCTGCGCCGCATTATCACCCCTTAAAGAGCCGGGATTTTCAGACAGCCTGGAAAGTGCCTGGTCGGTGTCGAGAATGTTACAAGCCCAACTGAGCCCCCCCAGATTCAAAAAATTCGCGATGAAACCCAATCCTAAACTCCGAACTTTTCTCTCAAGTGTCCTTACAATGGTTGCTTGTAGCCTAAGTTCCCATGCTCAGACCATCACCAAAGCTGATAATACATCAACTTTGACGAATGCTGGTAGCTATATATCCGGTGGCCCTCCGAACATCGAAGGCACCAACACTATTTTGATTGATGGAACCTTAACCGCTCTGCGGACAGCTGCTTTGGGCGGAAATATTTCCGTTGCTGGAATTCATCAGGACGCCACGGCTGATTATCAGTTTCAAATCAGCAACACCCCGGGAGCGGTGTTGACCATCGGTTCCGGTGGTGTCACGAAGGCCAGCACGATCACCGGTGCAGCGCTCATCTTTTCGAATGCAGTCACTCTTGGGGCGAGCCAAACTTGGAGCATCACGGGTGGGGGGGCGAGCAACAATCTCCAGATGAACGGAGCCTTCAATGATGGAGGAAACACTCTTGCTGTCACCGGCACTGGAATCTTTGATTTGCGCGGCAGTAACACTTTTGGCGCCAATGTTACTATTGACACCACTGTCAGTGTAAACAGTGCCGCTGCCATCGTGACTTTGGGAGGAGCGAATACAATGAACGCCCTGAACATTCCGTCGGGCCGGGTGATTGGAAGCACTCTT
This sequence comes from Verrucomicrobiota bacterium, assembly GCA_041182265.1. Classification (GTDB taxonomy): domain Bacteria; phylum Verrucomicrobiota; class Verrucomicrobiia; order Verrucomicrobiales; family Akkermansiaceae; genus Luteolibacter. Next base: position 2,157 of record JBEGOB010000371.1, read on the forward strand.
TATAACTTCGGAGTTCCTAGCAACTTTGGCGATGGTGGAAGCAACACTGCGATTGTCCTAGGAAATACGACGAATGGCTTGATGGAGTATTCTGGCATTACCGCCACTAGCAATCGCACTGTGAATCGCGATGCACGGTCCGCAGCCTCGGGAATCGATGTCACCACGCCGGGTCAAACTTTGACATTAACTGGCAACCTTGGGTCGGGCGTTCAGACGAACGCCGGCACCAGTGGGTGGGCCTTCGGAGGTGATGGCAATCTCACTCTCAACGGAATCATTTCTAACTCCTCGAAGGACGGAAGTACTGGCACCAGCATCGCAAAAATGGCGGCGGTACACTGACCCTTGGAAGCTCATCAAATAGTTACACTGGGGCCACGGATGTTGTAGGTGGACTCCTCCTCGTAAATGGCAATATCAGCACGAGCCTACTCACCACCGTCAAGACAGGTGCATCTCTAGGCGGCAACGGGACAGTGGGCTCGTTGGTCGTAAATAGCAACGGCACTTTTTCGCCTGGCGACAGTGGCATCGAGAGTATCAATGTTGTTGGCAATCTAACGCTCGAAAGCGGAAGCATTAGCAATTTTGAAATTAATACCGCGGGTGAGATTTCCGATCTGGCAATTTCCTCGGCTGTGTTGACTTTTGGCGGAACATTGAATGTCACGAAGGTGGGTGGTTCGCTGATTGTTGGTGATACTTTCAATTTGTTTGATTGGGGCACTGCTTCTGGGGCCTTCAGCGCAGTCAATCTGCCGAGTCTCGACTCCGGACTGGAGTGGGATCAGACAAGCTTGTATTCGACGGGGCAAATCGCAGTGACCGCCGTTCCAGAGTCGGGTGCAGCCCTGTTGGGTGGCCTCGGCTTGCTTACGCTACTCCGCCGCCGTCGCGCATGATCATTCTCCAGAGTTGATCGATCTTCTTCGAACTGGATCGTGGGCCGCCAACTGGAAGGTTGGCGGCCTATTCTGATCTTTTGGAAAATACCCACGATGACGCAATTCAGACCGCTAATGACGCATTTTTCCCCTTGGGATTTATAGCGTTCTTGCGAATCATTCAAACATCGATTCGTGATTGAGTCGCACTTCACTTTCTATAACTTAAAATCCAGCAACGGTCCGATGAAATCCAATCAGAGCACATCAACAATCCACCGTGCGGGAAACGGTTTCACTTTGGTCGAACTGCTCGTGGTGATCCTTATCATCGTGGTGCTTGCCGCGATTGCATTCAGCGTAACCACCCGGGTGAGAGATCAAGCGATCGCAGCAACGGACACTGGCAAGTTTCGACAGGTGTCGATCGCTCTGAACAGCATGGCACAGGAAAACAACGGTATCATTCCACATGGAGCGAAAGCCAGTGGCGTTCCTCTCCCCGGGTACGGAATCCCTAACACCGAAGCGATTGCGGGTGAAGGTAATCGGTTCAGCTTTCACGAAGTAATTGACCGCTACTTCCCTCCAGCTCCAAAATTTAACTCGAATAGTATCTATAACTATGATCTGCGAGAAGGCCCTGACACGATCTACACCAGCAAGGCCGCCAAGCCGTGGGCGGGATACTCATCCACTGGCAACCGCAAACTTCCGGGGCCACTCTGGTTTTCGTTTAATGGCAATTTGAATAACGCTAGCCGATGGGCTGGCCGACTGACGTCGATTCCGGATCCATCCAAGATTGTCATCTGCGGCGAGACAAATCACATGGGCGGGGGCATGGAACAAAGAAACGCGCCCACTTTCGCCAATGATGTTCAGACCCGCTATCGTGTAAGCCGCATGGGAAAGACCGCGCTCTATCTATTTGTTGATGGCCACGTGGAGCGCCTACAAGGCGATCGGAGCGAAGCCTACTACTCCGCTCACCCTGGCGAAACCAACATCTGGAAGTGGTGGTGATTGGAATTCATCCGTATGTCGTCGCATCTCCAAAACACAACGATATTTGCCCCAAATTTATAGGGACGCCTCCGCTAATTAAAATTTCAGATTGGTATTCATGGTGATAAAAGCACACATCTGTTCATGAAACTCTGTCAGCCCATGGTCCGTATCAGTCCACTCCTCATTGCTGCGGCCGCGCTTGCACTCACGGTGCCATGCACCTCTAAAGCAGCTGGAATCGGCCAGACATCGATCATCGCGATTCAGGACACTTACATCCAGCGTGGCACAAGCACGGATTTCGGCGCGGCAACTACATTCTTAGTCAAGCGCGATGGCGCGGACTTCGCCGGCGGCAGCGACCGAATCGGCTACCTCCGCTTCGGCGTCGATGGTCCGCTCGCGACTGTCAATAGCGCGAGCCTGCTACTCACTTTCACAAACTACCCCGGCGACGGCACCACGCCCTTCACTTTCGAGGTGTTCGGCATCCCTGAAGGTCATCCGAACGAGGTTTTTGACGAGTCTCTACTGAATTTTTCAAATGCCGCTAACGCCAGCACAACCTTGCCTGGTAGCCTGAATTCTGCAGGACTCACTTCTCTCGGAACTTTCACTGCACCATCGGCGTCCGGCACTCCAACCGTCGTATTCTCCAGCAGTGCTCTTCGGGATTTCATCGTCGCGAGCACCAACGCGCACATCTCTCTCATCATCTTACGTCAGACTCCTAACGGCGGACTCCCAAGTTACTTCGCTTCTAGCGAGAACGTCAATCTCACCTCACGGCCTACGCTTATCATTCGTAAGCCCAATGACGCCTACACTGTGGTAAACACCACCGCCAGCAGCGCCACTTCAGGACTACCCGCCACGAATGCTACCGACAATATTTTCGACACCCGCTGGTCCGCCAGCGCTGACACAAGCAGCACGAAATCCTCTATTACCCTCGATCTCGGTTCTAACCAAACCGTCAACCGCCTAAATTTCATCAGCTATCAGCACGGGCGGATCTATAAACTCGAAAGCTCGACGAACAACTCGACCTGGAACCTCGTCACCAGTGATTTTCGCAGTGGAATCGGCTCCAATATCAACATACTTCTCCAAAGCACCAATCTCTATTTCCAACCCCGTAGCGCCCGCTATTTCCGCCTCACATCGCAAACCTCGCTTTCGGGAAGAAGTGTCTCGATGTGGGAAATTCAGCTCTTCAATGAGGCCTCTGCCACCAACATCCTCGCCCGCATCGGTTCGCTGCGCACCGCGCTCGCGGGACTTCCATCAGTCGCTCCGGAAGACCGCATCAAACACGCGGTGCTCGACATCGCCCTCGAACGCGCCCAGTCCTCCATCAACATCGGCAACTTAACCCACGCCAGCTTCCTCATGGACGATGTGGATGAAAAGCTAACGATCTCTTCCACCGATATGGCAGCCCAGATCAGCGGGCTATCTAACATGCGTGTCCTCCGTCCGCTTCGGGAAACCACCACCACCACCAATCCGTATCTCAAGCGCGTCACCGACGGTGTGAACTTGTTCCTAGCAACCACCGATCCAGCATGGGAGAAAAACACCGAGCAAGTCAACGTCCTTGAGGATTTCAGCCTCGCCCGCACAACCGGCCAACAGATGGATGCATTGTTTTGGGCCTTCGCCCATCCCCAAAGTCCACTGAAAAATCACGATGAAGTCCTGCGCCGCCTGCTCCGCCGTACTTATGCCTATCTGGATGCGATTAACGTCCACGGTCCGCTTGTTCCCGCTGGCCAGCTTGCCAGCTTCTACGATGATTTTGCCATCGCACCTGCCTCCAGCGTTTTCCGCGAATTTCCGACGCTCTATCCGGGACTCATTCCAACGAACTCCGCCGCCGAGTGGGATAATGCCATGGAGATGGCCGCCCAGAACCTATGGGCCGCCTACGAAGATCGTGTCGCTTCATGGGTGAATACTGATGTTGCCATCGCTTGCGAACTTTTCAATTTCGGCACATGGACCGGGCGTTCCGAGATGGTCGCAAAGGCCCAGTATTTCATCGATTCCGTTCTAAACATGAACCGCATGTTCGAGGATGGCGCGGTAGGCTACATCGGCACCCAGAACGAAACCGTCAATTATCAGGCAACCGTTTCCGAGTATGTTTCCCGTTATTTTGAAACCACCGGCGATGCCAACGCAGCCATCATTCTTCAGAAAATGCAGTGGTATGGCGCGATCAACGGACCCATCGGCGATTGGTGGACGGCCCCATCGTGGAAGCACGCTTGGAACGATATACGCAGCAGCTTCTCCGGCGGTGAGTCTGTCGCAGGCAGCAATCCCTACGTTCGCGGTGAGTTGGATGCATGGATTGCCGCTACTGCCAACCTAACAAACTGGTATGGCCGGGCCCGCGTCGATCTTGCGTGGTATCGATCCGGCACTTCGCCCGTCAACCGTCCAGACTACACTGTTTTTGATAGAAATACCCACGGCCCTCGCGCTTGGTATGGCCGCTGGAATTACTCTGCCACGCTCAGAAAGATCAATTTCTCCGAATCCGGACATAGCACGCTCATCGGTGCGCAGGTGGCCGATCCTGATCCGAATTTTCGAGTCAACGCCTCGCTGATGGGAATCTATCCGCGCTTGAGGGTGACCGCTGCGTCTCCCCGGGATAGCGACGGCACACTCAATGAACCCGCGCACGCCTGGCTCACTTCCGATCTCACTGGCGACTCCACCGTGAGCCGTGATTTCAGCAGCATTGGCGCATCCTACGGGATCCACCAATTCGGTAGCTCGGTCAAGGGTGCCACCCACGATTGGACCGTTCGCCAAGTCTGGCTGAATTTGCCGGACCGTATTATCGGACTGATGGACATCGCGCCCAACTCTGATCTATCAACTTTCGAGGTCCAAGGCGTCATTCGTCTCGGCTTTGGTGGCACCTCATTCAGCGCGACCAAGACGCTCACCTCAATCGGGACCGATGAATGGAGTTATGGCGACCTTCGCGTAAAACTCCATTCCCACAACTACGCCATAGTGTCGCCGGAAATTTATGCATTTCGAAACGCGAGCGCGCCTTACACGGAAATCACCCTTCGTGACATGGTGGATGGTTCGACTAACATAGCACCCGTGGCCCACATCGCAGGAATTCGCCGAAAATTCATCGCGGAGATCCGCCCCGCATCCACCAGCGAGGAGGTCACCGTCACCGAGGTCGCAGAAGCCGGCGGCTTGATCGGTCTCGACGTAGAGAACCCAGTCACCAGTCGGAAATATCGTGTGGTTTACAATCCTGGCGTCGCGACCACGGACTACACCCCCGCCGTCGGTTGGGCCGGTCCTGTTCGCATCCACCAAAGCGGCATGCGCCATCGCCCTGACTGGCTGCCTGATCCCAGTGGCCCGCTGAACTCCAGTTACCTTACGAATGGCCAAGTGCTAACTATCCACGCAAAGGCGCACGTTGTGCTCGAACAAAGCATTGCTATCATTAAAGCGAATAACACTGAAGCACTCGACCAATCCTCCAGTTGGAACACTAGCCAGCACATCGATGGGAGCATTGCGACGTGGGACGCGACGGTCACCTCGACCAATTCTACGTCCATCGGAAACGGGAAAAACCTAGCTGGAATTTCCATCACCGATTCAGGTGGAGACGTCATCATCAATTCTGGCACCGCAGGTCTATTAGCGATTGGCAGTGCTGGCATTGATACGACCACTTCCATTCGGACGCTCGCTCTCAACGCTCCCATTCGTCTCGATGCTGCACAGACATGGGTCACCGGGAGTTCCGGCAATGCAGGCTCGAACCAGATCGCTGTCACTGGCGTCATTTCCGGTTCCAGTGCGCTGGCAATCGCCGCTACGGCTGGCCGCAGCGTCTCGCTCAGTGCTGCAAACACATTCAGCGGTGGCCTAAACCTTCGCAACGGCGCGATTCTTGATTA
>JBEGOB010000372.1:0-7821 GCA_041182265.1 Verrucomicrobiota bacterium
GGGTGACTTGTTTTAAGTGGGGACGGTGGCTCCTTGCACTGCGTGCAGCCTGCTGTCAGGCGGGAGGTGTGAGTGTGGTGAGAAGGAAAACTTCGGGTGCTTTGTGCTGCTGGGCTTGTCGGGACCGCAGCAGGCTGCGAATCCCAAAGCGTGCAGCAGGCTGCCGCAGTCCAAGGTTTGGCAAAGCCACGAGTGGAGATCACAGGGCAGTAGTCGTGTGGGACTTGAGGGCGCCGTTGACCTTTATTTTTACCACTTTGGCCTTGGGCGAGGTGATGCGGTAGTCGGTTACCTTGCCGTCTTTCCAAGCGATATCGACGGTGAAATTTCCACGAGCTTTCAGTCCGGTAACCTTGCCGTCTTTCCATGCGGCGGGCAGGGCGGGGAGCAAAGTGATGATGCCATCATGGCTTTGAACCAACATCTCCGCGACTGCGGCGGTTCCGCCGAGGTTGCCATCGATTTGGAATGGCGGGTGAAGGCAGAACAGGTTTGGCGCACCGCGTCCGATGAGCATCGAAAGCAGCTTTGCGGAGCGGTCGCCGTCGTTCAGGCGTGCCCAGAAGAGAGCCTTCCACGCCATCGACCAACCGGTTGAAGCATCGCCCCGGCGGTCGAGAGACTTGCGTGCGCCCTCTAGCAAGTCTGGAGTATTCGCGCTGATTTCGTCGCCTGGATAGAGCCCCCACAGGTGCGAGCTGTGGCGGTGTGTGATCTCAGTTTCCTCATAGTCCTCCTGCCATTCCATGATGCGGCCTTCCGAATTGAGCTTTGTTGGTGCTAGGCGGGCGCTGGTGACCTCGATGGATTTAGCAAAATCCTCGTCGGTTCCGAGGATGCGGGCCGCAGCGGCGGTGGCCTTGAAGAGGCCGCGGATGATCTGCATGTCATAAGTGGAACCAGCGCAATAATGTCCAACCTTGCGAGAGCCGTCGGGACCGGTGAAAGCAAAGGCATTTTCCGGCGAACTCGATGGCACAGTGACCAGCGACTTACTGCGCGGGTCTTCCACGAGAACTGCGGCGCAAAACTCCGATGCACTGCGCAGAAGCGGATAGTATGTCCGGAGAAAATCTTTGTCCTGCGTGAATTGATAGTGCTCCCAGACATGCTGCACGAGCCATGCGCCGCTCACGGGTCCGGCGGCGGCGGGAAGGTAACTGGGCGCGGTTTCGAACCATGGATTCTGAGTGTGATAGGAGACCCAACCTGGCGCATTGAAGTAAGCTTTGGCAGTCTTTTCGCCCTCCTTTGCCATCCCTTCGAGAAAACGCATCAACGGCAGGTGGCATTCTGAGAGATTGGCACTGCCAGCGGCCCAGTAGTTCATCTGAAGGTTGATGTTGGTGTGAAAATCACCTCGCCACTCCGTGGAATACTCATCCGCCCAAATGCCCTGCAAGTTAGATGGCAGCTGGGAATCCTCACGCGAACTGGAGACGATCAGGTGGCGGCCGAATTGAAAATACAGTGCGGCGAGCTCAGGATCGGGAAATTGCTCATTAAGACGGACACGCTCGGGAGTCGGCAACTTGGCATTGGGTCCCGCTGGCAGTTCGATTTTACAGCGGTCCATGTAGCTGGCGTGATCACGGGTGGCATCGGCCATGATCTTCTCGAAGGGCGTGGCGAGCGCATCTTGCAGTCGGCTGCGGACCAGTTCGGAGTCGCCCACATGGCGTAGATTCGTGCCTGCGGAAACCAGCAGAACAGCTTCGTCCGCGCCCTGCACGGTGATGCCTGCGACAGTCGTTGTGGATTGCCCACCGACCGTCGAAACACCCAACAAACTTAGAAACTTCACGCCTTCGCCAGACTCGCCGACGCCAGGCTTGTTGAACGGAAGCTGGCCCTGCATCACGTGCAATTGCCCGTCTGCTAGAACGCTTGCATTCTTTTTGCGAGATAACGCAGCGGTGAAACTCAAGCCGCCCTTCTTGGATGAACGGACACGCATGGCAATGACTTCGGCGGGCTTTGACACGACCATCTCGCGCTGATAAGTGACCCCATCGATCGAGAAAAGAGTGGTCGAAACACCGCGCATCACGTTGAGATCCCGGCGGTAATCAGAAGGGACCGGTGTGGATTTTGATAGATCCAGACCGTTGAGACGGATTTCACTTAACTGAAAATAGGCATCACGCGGGATGAAGGTGAAGCGATAAAAACGATATTCCCCGGCCGAAGCGACTTGAAACTCCTTCTCTTCGAAGCGGTTCCCGAAGGGTTCCGGCATGGATTGCTTGTCGAGAGTGGTCCATTGTTGGCCGTCGTTTGAGCCATCGAGCGACCATTCCTTGGGATCTCGAATCGGCATGTCGTTGGCGCTGGTTAGAGCGTAGGCCGAGATTTTTCGAGAGGCCGGAAGTTCGGCTTGCCAGATCACAGACGCACCCGCATTCGGCACGCACCATTTGGATTTCTCCGTGCCATCAATGCTGCTGGAAATCGACTCATCCGCACCGGCCGTTGCAGGGGCAGCGACGACTCCGTCGTAGCGGGTCGCGAGCGCGGGTCCGGCGCTGTTTCCCCGGGCATGGCCGCTGGGAGAGGTGATCGCCGGGCGATCTCCACTTGGCTTGAAATAAAACATGAGATCTCCCAAAGTCTGATAGCAGCCAAATTGATTCTCATCCCCCCACCCTTGGATGCCATCGACATACTTAAAATTCGCGCTGAGCAAGTTGCTAGCAGCTTCGATGTCTCCGGAGAAAAGCGCCTTGCGGGTGGCTTCCAAGGATTCGTGCGCATTCGTCCGGTTTGCATCATAGGGACCGCCGGACCAGACGCTGGATTCATTGAGCACGATGCGGCAATCATCCACGCCACCGAAATCCATGGCACCGAGGCGACCGTTGCCGAGTGGGCAGGATTCGAGATAGGAAGTGGCCGGCGCGGTGAACCAGAGGCTCATCGGTTCTTCGGGTGGCTTGATGGCTGCTGGCACTTGGCAGAAGCTCGCGAGCAGAAATGAGGAAATTTGAACTTTCATGTGATTAAATACAGAGTGTTAGGCGTGGCTTTTTCAAATTGAGTATTGCTGCGAGTCGGGCTGTCATACCTATCATTCGAATGGATCAAGCGGAGAGCCGATTCCAGAGTTTGGCAATTTCCAAATCGGACCTTTTGGATTGAAAGGCGGCAGATCGGATTTCTTTGCTGGCGGGAGCTTTCCCCCAGAGAGCCGGAACAGCGGAAATAGCGGCATATCAGCCTTGTTGGTTTTATAGCGAACCCCTTCCTCCTCGATGCAAAGGCAGGTCCAGAAAAAGCCGCCCGGTCGTTCGCCGATGACCACATCAATGTCATACCATTCGCCTTCATTCACTTGAATGGCTTCACCCCTTATAAATCCCTGTTTTGGATGGCCGCCATAGTCATTCTTGTGAATGTGCCCGGACTCTAACTGAGAAGTCTGCTCCCATGAACCATCCAGCACCAGTTTCCCGGCGAAGCGCACGACTAGCACATCATCCGCTGCACCTACAAAGTAGTAAGTGCCACTTTTGGGCGGTGATACTTTGCCTTTGTAGTGGGCGACCCATTGGGCGGGCTGCACTTCATTTTCAACATTGTATGCCTTGGGTGCTCCCTCAGCCGGCATTTTTGGGATCATAAACTGCAGAGCCGAGAGTTGGTTTGGAGCCTTGAAATAGCCGTCGAGCGCCCCGTCTTGCATGCCGCCGTCAATCCAGCTCCGCACGATTCCTGTGTAATTGTCCGCGGTCACTCCCGACGGCGTTTTGTCGGGCTTCTGTTTGAGGTCGTAGAAGGTGCCCATTAGACCGGCACCACCACGCTGGCCGAACAGATTGAGAGGGCCGAACACCTTTCCATCGCCCGCGCCACCGAGCGCAGAACCGGCCCCATTTCCACTTCCCTTGCCAAATCCGGAGCCAAGTCCAGAGCCGCCAAGGCCACCGGACAAGCCGCCGCCTGCGAGGGAAGTCAGTGAAGACATCTCCCCGAAATTGTTCCCCGATTCGGGGATGGAGAAATTGGAAGCCGCGCCTTCTGCAAAGACCCGCTTGACGTCGGTGGCTGGGGTGATTTGTGCAATTCTTTTTTGCTGCACCTGGTATTCTGCACCGCGCTCGCCGCCACCTCCTCCTGTCGGCATGAAATCAACTTTTTTCTCTGGTGGCTGGACAATCTGGATAATCCAAATCGCAGCCACGACCAAGAGAATGATATGGAACAGGACAGCGAAGGTGAGCGATGCGCCCCCGATTTTTTCCCAAAATTTTGGTTTTGCAGGAACGAGCAACTTAGCCTCGTTAGGAACCGGAGCCGCAGATGCGGCTTTCTGCTGTGATTCCTTCCGCACGATCGGGCTTGAGGCGGGTGCAGATTTACTCGGCTGCACCACCTTCGGTTTTCCATCGGGAACCAATTCAGCTGCCGGCTTCGAAACCACCATCCTGCTCGCCGGAACCTGGCGATTGACGGGAGCAATCCGTGAATTCGCCAATTTCGGCGAAGGCGCTCCGTGAGTCGAGAGTGCTTCCTGAGCCACGGTAGTCCCTGCATGAAGCGTCTCTTTTAGCTGTCTTAGTGCATCCGGATTTTTTTCCAGCAGGCGAATGAGATCACTCAGATCATTCCCATGAATGGGACTTGGCTCTTGTTCGGAGGGATTCATGAGTGAGTTCGCGGCTTGGTGGTGGGAGTCATGAGAAACGGGTCATCTTGGGTTGCGGATCGGAATGGAACCCGAGTGAAATTCCATCCGTTTGAGCTAAAGGAATTGCCGGGGGTATCCGAGGTGGATGAACTTCGCGCTGTGAGATGACGCCCCCGAGGAGAATCGCATGAATCCAACAAAGAAAGGAGCGGCGCACGGAAAACCCAAAATCCGCGCGCCGCCCCGGGCATTGCCCCGATGGGGCAAAATACTGATGAATGTGCCGGGTGATCCAGCTTCAGAAATTGATAGAAAATGAAGTTCAAGCTCGACATCCACTCTTACTAAAACATCCAAGCATCGATCACTCTCACGCGCGGCGGCGGCGTAAGAGCGCGAGCATGCCGAGGCCACCGAGCAGCGCTGCGGAAGGCTCGGGGATGGCATTGATTTCGGACAAGGTGGTTGCGATCGTCAAGTTATCGAAACTTTGGGATGCTTGACCATTATAACCGTTGATGCGAATTCCTTTGATGAGCCCAAGGTCAGCGAGACCTGACACCGAGGCATCCGCAGGATCGCTCACGTCGATCTCGGTGCCGGTAGCACCCACCCACAGACTGACGGTGCCTGCGGTCAAATCGAATTTGGCTACGCCGGATTTCATGCCGTTACTAGAGATCCCCGTATAATTGTCTCCGCTGCCGCCACTAATGTTCCAATCACCATCAGTCGCCGCACCCCACCAAGGGTTGCCGAGGAGGAAATACTCCGAGCCGCCATCCACGGTCCCTTTATAAAACGTGAGGCCGCCGTATCCAGAACCCGCTCCTACTTGTGCCGAGTGTCCCCAGTCGAAACGCACCCAGAGGACAGTGGCAAGGTTCAATGTTGCACTGGTGCCTAAAGTGGCATCGAAGTTTCGACGTCCAACTTGGCCAGAATTTTGCGCAGATATAGCGACACCAGTATCGACAGAGGCATCGGTATTGAACCAGACGTTAGAGCCGAAGCCCGTGCCGCCGGTTTTGCCGTCAAGACCGCCGTTGGCATAGTCGAAGTTTTCTTGGATGATGACAGCCGCTTGAGAAAGAGCGGCGGATCCGAGGAGCGACGCGCAGGTCAGGGCGCTGAGGGTTAGTTTTCTTCGTTTCATCTTTGGTTTTTTAATATTTGGTTTTTTGGATACAGGGGGAGGGTTTCAGTTGGAGCGGACTTGGATGAAGAGTTTGGCGGGCAATGGATCGCCCGGTAGATTCGAGAGGGAGACTTCCACGGTTTCATTGTCGCCGCTTGGCACAGGAGCGCTTTCGGCCGCTGCGGTGTCCTCGATCCAGTCGGCTAGATTTTCGGAGAACCAGACCGAGTAGCTCAGACCGCTGCCGGTGCGGCGGGTGTAGCTGAAGGTGCCAGTGGCCTTGTCGAGTGGGGCGGCAATCGGGTTGACTGACGCACCGCTGTTCGGGATCAGGCCGAAGGCAAATTCCTCGAAGTTGGTAACGCCGTCGTTGTCGAGGTCTCCGCCCTCGCTGCCAGCAGTTAGGCCGTAGGAAGCGCCCCAGATTTCGTAAGGGGTTGCGGTGACGGCGTAGGTCAGGGAGCCATCAATCTGGGAGAAGGTCCACTTGGCCCCGGTGGAGGAAAGCTCCCAAGTGCCCGGGCTGGTTTCACTGAAGGACCCAAGCGTGCTGGTCACCGCTTCGGGAGTGAACGTAGGTGCAGGGCCGCTGAACGAACTCACATCGACGATACTCCAAAAATTTCCGTCGCTGGTGTCGGCGGCGGATAGATCCAAGTCAAGCGTTCCAAGATAGGACAGGGTGGCGGTTTCCGTGCCGCTCAGTGAATTGCTCTGGCCGGCACTGGTGGGGCGGAAACGGAGGCTGCCGCCGGGAGCGATGCTTAGCGTGCCATCTGCGACGGTGGTGTTGCCGGTGTAGGTGTTGGTGCCGGCGAGGGTTTGTGTGCCGCTGCCGGTTTTTACCAGGGCGATTTGGCCTCCCGTATTGATAATCGAGCCGCTAAAAGTTCCACTGCCGTTATCGATACCGACTGTGAGCAATCTTGGCGAATTTCCCGCATGAAGTTTATCGACCGTGCCCGATCCTGTTAGCGCATCGATGATGACGTCTTGGCCATCCCAGACGTCAAACGTAGCTCCGCTGGCGATGTTCATGTCGGCCAGATTGTTGGTCCAGTCCAGTTCCTGCCATCCCCCATTGGTCAGTCTCGAGGTCCCTTGCAGATCAATCAGTCCGCCCGACTGCATGGCAAAGGTGAGCCGGGTTCCAACATTTCCATTCAGCTCCTGATAGATGGTGGAATTCCCCGAAAGTCGGAACGTGCCGGAACCCGTAACGGTGGACACTGGCATGAGGGATGTGAAGCTGTTGTTCGAATCATTCAGTTCAAAAACCGCGCCCGACTCCACCGTGGTCGTCCGTCCAATGTTAAAATATGATGGCCCGCTGACTTGCAGGGTGCCGTTGCTAACCGTCGTCGCGCCGCTGTAGGTCGTCGCGGCGGAGAGGACGAGTGTGCCGGCGCCGGACTTGGTGAGGCCCGCCGTGCCGGCGACCTCCGCGCTGATCGTCGCCGCCTTCGTGTCGCCGAGTGCGTTCACCGTGATGGTCGGCGTCGTTCCGGCCAAGGTGAGAGTGTGGGATGGCTCCGCATTGTTCGTCAGCGTCCAGCCTGCGGCCGATGCCGTGTCCGTGTCGCCGAAGACCAGATTACGGATTGTCCGGGCAGAATCCAGGTTGACCGTGGTGTCTGCGGTGATGTTCAGCGTGCTGAAATCCGCCGTGCTGCCGCTGCCGCTCGCCACCAGCTCGCCGAGCCAATTGCCCGCTATGCCCCATTCACCTCCAGCCGTGTTCGACCACGTGCCCACAGCGACAAGGGGGGGAATATCGCTGGCATCGACGTCCGCCACGGTTGTGCCGATGAGCAAATTGTCGAAACTCTGCGGATTACTGAAACCAAAGTCCCCTCCCCCGATGCGGATTCCATCCACGCCGGCGAGTTCGCGGTCTGACGCTGTGGCCAGCGCGGGACCGCTCACATCGACGGGAGAGCCAGCCGGCCCCACCCACAGCTCGACCGTGCTGGTCGCACCCTCGCCGAGCGTGATCTTGGCGACTCCGGTGTTCATGCGTCCATAATTCGTCACCCCCGGGGAGCCGGACCCGTTC
>JBEGOB010000373.1:0-7103 GCA_041182265.1 Verrucomicrobiota bacterium
CAAAATCAAACCATGACGATCACCCGTCTTTGCGAAGTTTAAACAATGGCGAGTCATCCTTTGTTAGCACGCCAGTTGCGGCGGAGTTTCGGTTCGGAGGACCAAGTTCCAGAGTCGGTTCGCGCCTTCGTTGCTTCGGTGAATTCCGCTTACCAGCAGTTCGACAATGATCGTCTTCTCACCGAGAATGCGATGCGTGTCAGCTCGCTCGAACTGACGGAGGCAAATGGCGCATTGACTGAACAAAATGGGAAGAATGCTGCGGTGTTAGAGCGCTTGAAGACAACTTTGCAGTTGTTGGACTGTGATGCGCTCGACTCGCAGGGCGACATTGATTTGTTGAAAATCGCCGATGACATTGCGCACTTGGCGGGCTTGCGGAGCGATACGGAAAACGCGCTTCGAGCGGCGAAGGACGCGGCGGATGCGGCGAATAAAGCGAAGAGTGATTTCCTCGCAAACATGAGTCACGAGATCCGGACGCCGCTCAATGCGGTGGTGGGCATGACCAGTTTGCTGCTCGATTCCAAGATGCCGCCGGAGCAGACGGACTACGTCGAAACCATCCGTAACAACAGCGATGCTTTGCTGAATATCATCAGCGACATTTTGGATTTCTCGAAAATTGAGGCGGGCAAAATGGAGGTGGAGAGTATTCCATGCGACCTGCATGGGACCGTGGAGCAAGTCATCGACATGTTTTCTGGGAAAACGTCCGAGACGCTCTTGGATTTGGGCGCGTTCATCTCCCCGGAAGTGCCGCGCTGGGTGATTTCTGATCCGACGCGCTTGCGGCAGGTTTTGGTCAATCTCGTTGGCAATGCCATCCGCTTCACGCCGCATGGGGGGATTGGGATCTTTGTGAGCGCGAAGGAGCAGGATGGCGGGTGGCGGATTCTTTTCGCCGTGGAGGACACTGGCATTGGAATCCCGGCGGATCGCATGAACCGCTTGTTCCAAGCATTCACGCAGGTGGATAGCTCCACCACGCGAAAATTCGGGGGGACGGGGCTCGGCTTAGCGATTTCGCAGCGCTTGGTTACGATGTTAGGTGGGTCGATTTGGGCCTCCAGCGAGCCAAGCCGAGGTTCGACATTTTTCTTCGACATCCAAGCGCGCGAAATTTGTGCCGAAGATGTGAGCCGAGCGCCGCAAATCGACATGCGTCCGCTGGCGGGTAGGCACGTCTTGGTGGTGGATGATATTGCGATCAATCGCAGGATTTTGGAGCAGCAGTTAGGCAGTGCGGGATTCATTGTCCATCTGGCAGCAGATCCGAATGCGGCGATTGATTTTTTCCGTCAGGGGATGACGTGCGATCTCATTTTGATGGATTTCAACATGCCGATCATGGATGGCGCGGAATTGACGATGGAGCTTGCACGCAGGCATGGGGATCGCTTGCCGCCGATTATTCTTCTCAGTTCTCGCGGGCAGCAGCCGGACCCTGCGGGTGCTTTGATTCACCGTCGCTTGGCGAAGCCGGTGAAGCCGAGCGAGTTGTTTCGCGTGATTGCGGAGACCTTGCATCCGACCCAACACGTCGCGTTGAAGGTGCGGCCAGCGCCGGAATACAATCAGACTTTTGCATTGCAGTATCCGTTGCGGATCTTAGTGGCGGAAGACATCGCGGTGAATCGCAAGGTCATCCATCTATTCTTGGTGCGCCTGGGTTACCGTGCGGATCTTGTGGCGGATGGTGTCGAGGCAGTGGCGGCGGAGGAGGCGTTCCGGTATGACGTGATTTTGATGGATTTACAAATGCCCGAGCTGGACGGGATTTCCGCGACGCGGATTTTGCGGGCCAAGCCGCAAGGTGAGTTTCATCCCTACATCATTGCGCTGACCGCCAGCGTGCAGGCTGAGCAGCAGACGGAGGCGCGTGAGGTGGGATTCCAAGATTATCTCAGCAAGCCTTTGCGCCCGGAGTCACTTGCGGATGCTTTGCAGCGAGCGCACGACTGGCTTTTGGAGAACCCGCGCAAGGGAGCCTAGGTTTTCGCGCCGAGTCGTGCGAGGGGGAGGGCAATTCTTCCGCCTTGAATCGTTATGGAGATGAGGAAAGATGTCGGCGCACCGTGGCTGAAGGAGCGCCGAACCCAATGATACCAACACCCCGACAGATTTTTGCGAGTTTCGAGCGCGGAGAGATCGAGCGCGAGGAGATGCACGCGATGATGGCCTTGCATGCGCGAGAGTTGATTCAAGAAATGGAGGAGGATCGGCAAAACCCGGCAGCGGCATGGATTGAGAGTTTGCTGGCGCGGCGTGCGGTTTCGCGCTTGGTGCGGCGTCACGGCTCACGCCTCCTGCGAGAAGTGATGATTGCGCTGGCGGATGTGCCGGACTTTCCGCCGGTTCGCGGGCTTTGGAATGCGGCGCACCCGGACGTGCCTCTGCATTGTTTTTTGCGGATGCGACGTGAGCCTGTCTTCCGGATTTTGAGCTTGGACGTCAGCGCGGATGGGATCCGAGTGTTGTTGGAATTCGGTGAAGCTGCACGGGCTAAGACGCAGCGGCGGAAATTTCACCTTGTGCGCAACGGCGAGTGGAAACTCGCTGTGCGGGCGGATTGACTCGGGTGATTGAGTGGATTTTAGGCGGATTTCCCTGCTTCTGTGCGTTTCCACAGGCGTGGGCCAAGGGTGAGGCAGGCGACCAAAAGCCCGACCGCGAGCCCCCACCAAACGCCTTTCGCCCCAAGATCCAGGCCGAATGCGAGCGCAGCACCGACAGGTAGCCCCACCAGCCAGTAGGCGGAAAATCCCATCAACGCAGGCACTCGCGCATCTTGCAGGCCACGCAGCATCGCAGATGACAAAACTTGCAGGCTATCAACCACTTGAAAAACTCCGACGATCACCAACAAGCCCGCTGCCAGTTGGATCACCTCGGGTGCGTCGATGAACAGCGAGGCGAAAAATTTCCCGAAAACCAGAAATAGGCAGGCGGCAAGGATCGAGTATGCCAGCGCCAACAAGCAGCCGGACACGGCGATGGGCCGCAGCCGAGTGCGCTCGCCCGCACCGAAGGCTTCACCGATTCTGACGGTAAGCGCCATCGAGAGCCCCAGTGGAATCATAAAGGCCGTGGCGGCCAAGGTGATGGCGATCTGGTGAGCCGCCATCGCATGTGGGCCGAAGAATCCCATCAGCAAGCCGGCCAGCGAAAAGGCAGAAACCTCTGCGAGCATGAGCAGGCTCGCGGGCAAGCCGATCGAAAGCAGCCGTCGTAAGTCGTTGAAGTCTGGTGCGCGGAACCAGTGGTGAGGCACCCAATCCGTCAGGCCTCGGGCTCTGACCAGCCAGCCGAGCATGACAAAAAAGATCGCGCAGCGAGCAATCAAGGTTGCCCATGCCGCGCCCTCGAGACCGAACGCCGGACAGCCCCATTTGCCGTAAATCATCACCCAGTTCAGCAGCACGTTCAGCCCCACGCCACCAAGGCAAATCCAGAAAGGCGGCCACGGCCGACTCAGCGCATCCGCATGATTTTTCAGGGCGATGGAAGCCAGTGCTGGAATCAATGACGCCATCAGAATGCGGAAAAAATCTCCGGTGCGCGCAGTGACCGCCGGCGGTTGACGGAACATTTCCAAGTGGAGAGAAATCAGCCAAGCGATGGTAAAAAGGCTGATTCCCAGTGCGATCGAGAGATACAAGCCATGGCGGCAACTGCCGCGGACGCCCGGAGCATCGTTTGCGCCCCGTGCATTGGAGGTGAAAACCGAGATTCCCGTCAGCAGGCCGATTCCGAAAATGAGCGGGATGTGAAAAAGTGAGTTGGCGAAGGTCAGTGCCGCCAACTCCGTAACACCCAGATGCCCAACCATCAGCGTGTCCGCCACGCCGAGCAGCATTTGGCTGAGTTGGCCGATCATCAAAGGCAGCGCCAATCCAAGCGTGAGACGGGATTCGTGAAAAAGATTCATGGGCGCAGCGGCACTGTGTCGAGGCAAAGTCGTGCTTTGTCGATGAGTTTGTCAACTGAGTGGAATGGTGGTCGGGAGCGAGTGGATGCCCGACTCGGCGGGTCCGGTGAATTTCCTTGATTTGGCCTTGCCACGGGCAGTTCCAAGGCTAGTTTCGGCGTCCGTTTTTCTTTCTACTGGCAGACGGTTGGCGCCCCGGTGTCTGTCAGTGTGATTTCTCGGGGCAATTGCAGGAAGAAAACGAACCAACAACACAACCCCAAACCAGACAAAAATATGGCTTACGCATGCGCGGAACCCACCAATACTGAACTGAACGACCTCATCGACTCCAAGTTTCGCGAATTCCGCGAAGGATCGATTGTAAAAGGCACGATTCTTGAAATCCGCCCTCAAGTCGTTCTCGTTGACATCGGTTACAAATCCGAAGGAGCCATCCCATCGAACGAGTTCGAGGATGAGGAAATCGAAATCGGTGACGAAATCGAAGTGCTTCTTGAAAAGCTTGAAAACGATGAGGGCATGGTCGTCCTCTCGAAGGAAAAAGCCGCTCACAAGCAAAACTGGGAGAAGATTGTCAAAGTCTTCCAAGATGGCGGTCTCGTCCGCGGCAAGGTCAAGTCGGTCGTCAAAGGCGGACTCACCGTCAACGTCGGCGTCGAAGCCTTCCTTCCCGGCTCACAAGTGGACATCATTCCACCAAAAGATCTCAACGAATACGTCGGCAACGTTTACGAATTCAAAATCGTCAAGGTCAACGACGAGCGGAAGAACATCGTTCTTTCCCGCCGCGAAGTCATCGAAGCCGAGCGCTCCGAGCAACGCCAGATCTTCCTTCAGTCCGTCAAAATCGGCGACAAGGTCACCGGCGCGATCAAGAACATCACCGACTTCGGTGCTTTCGTCGATCTGCAAGGCATGGACGGCCTGCTCCACATCACCGACATGTCGTGGGGTCGCATCAACCATCCTTCCGAGTTGCTTCACATCGGCCAATCCGTGGATGTCGTCATCCTCGACGTGGACCGCGAGAAAGAGCGCGTTTCGCTCGGCCTCAAGCAAACCTCCGACAATCCTTGGGAAGACATCGAGCGGAAATACCCGATCGGTCACAACGTCAAGGGTCGCGTCACCAAGCTTCTCCCTTATGGAGCATTCATCGAAATCGAGCGCGGCGTCGAAGGCCTCGTGCACGTTTCCGAGCTCAGCTGGGTCAAGCGCATCACACGTCCATCCGACGTGCTCGAGATCGGCCAGGAAATTTCCGCGGTCGTCCTCGGCATCAGCATCGAGGAGCAGAAAATCTCGCTCGGCGTGCGTCAGCTCGATTCCAACCCATGGGATGAAATCGAACTCCGCTACCCAGTTGGCGCCACCATCAAGGGCCCAGTCCGCAACCTCACCGCTTACGGTGCGTTCGTGGAGCTGGAAGAAGGCATCGACGGTATGATCCACGTCTCGGACATGTCCTGGACACGCAAGATCAACCACCCATCCGAAGTTCTCAAAAAGAACGACGAAGTGGAAGCGATCGTCCTCGCCATCGACAAGGCCAACCAGCGCGTTTCGCTCGGCGTCAAGCAGACCGAGAACGACCCATGGAGCCTCATCGACAGCCGCTTCAAAGTCGGCGACCTCGTCAAAGGCACGGTTGCAAAAATCGCCTCCTTCGGCGCGTTCGTCAGCCTCGACGGCGACATCGACGGCCTCATCCACATCTCGCAACTCAGCGAAGACCACGTGGAGAAGGTCAAGGACATCATCAAGGTCGGTGAAGAGATCGAAGCCCGCGTCATCAAGGTGGACAAGGTCGAGCGCCGCATCGGACTTTCCATCAAGGCTGTCGGTTACTCCGATGAGCAGTTGAAGAAGGAAAGCGCCAGCTTCGAGAGCCTTCGCCCATCTTCCGAGATGGTCGGCCTCGAGCAAGCGTTCAACCTTGCCGCAGCTGCCTCCGAAGACTGGAGCCCAGGTCAGGAAGATTGATTCAAAAAGCGGCGGTCTTCATGACCGCCGCGACACAAAAAGCCGGATGGGGAAACCTGTCCGGCTTTTCTTTTGTCCGAAATCCTCGCTGTCTAGGGTGAACGAGTTTGTAAGTGACGAGAGATCGAGGGAAATCTTCAGGTCGAAATCATGTATCCTAAGCCCTTTACGAAGGGATTGAAGCTGCGCGACTCGTCGGATAGCTTATTCGCTCCGTCGGATGGCTTATCCGGTTCGTAGGATAGCTTGTCCGGTCCGGCGGATAGCTTATCCGGTTCGCAAGATAGCTTGTCCGGTCCGGCGGATAGCTTATCCGGTTCGCAGGATAGCTTATCCGGTTCGCAAGATAGCTTATCCGGTTCGTAGGATAGCTTATCCGGTTCGTAGGATAGCTTATCCGCTTTGGCGGATAAGAGGTTTTATCACTCGGATGTCTTAAATCCACCAAGGGACATCCTGTATTCTCTGCTCATTTGTATCAATGGACCAAGCCAGGCAATCCGATGGGATGGGCCATTTTTGAAACCCGATTGCGGCAGACTGCCCCCCCCTCTTTGATCGTGCATCGGTCGCAAGCGTCATCACCCAAATCCTGAAAACTGCTGCATCCCAGGGCTGCGGTTGGCTATTGGCTATTGTCCCGACCAGAAGGCAACGAAGCGAATCAATGCCATACTCTTGATGCTTTGTGGCGGAAGCCTCGAACTCACCCTCGCTCATGCCGGGGTATCGATCCGTTGCCTCAAGCTTTGGATCCGCCGTTTCAACCAGTCCGGCATCGACGGCATCACCTATCGCCCCAAGTCAGGCAGACCCAGGCTGATGGAGTCTGCGGAAATCAGCGAAAAAATTCTTCCCGTCGTGGATGATCCGAAACTGGCAAATCGGCACCATTGGACTGCCATCGCCCTCTGTGGGTGGCTCAAAGACAACAAGGAATTGGTGATGAGTTACCGCACGCTCGTTCGCTATCTTCACGAGCAGGACTACGCCAGGCGGATTCCCCGTCCGATGCCCGAGCCGCCTGATAGGGACAAATGGCTCAAGCAGCGCGAAGCATTCCTCCCGGAACTCGCCAAACTCTACGATGATGAACAAGTGGAACTGTTTTTTGGCGATGAGGCAGGTTTCGAGGGGGATCCAAGACCGCGTCAACGCTGGGTGAAGCGCGGTTCGCGTCCGACCC
>JBEGOB010000374.1:0-4047 GCA_041182265.1 Verrucomicrobiota bacterium
CAATGGGGGAACGGGGCTTGCAAGCAGCATCACAGGTAGCTCGGTTCATTATGGCGGTGGCGGTGGCGGTGCAACGGGCTTAGGACAGGCTGCCGGCACGGGTGGTTTGGGTGGCGGTGGAAATGGTGGCAGGGCGACTGCTGGCACGAACGCTACAGCAAATACGGGCGGCGGCGGCGGTGCGGGTGGTCATGCGGATTTGAATTTCGCTGGCGGTGCAGGTGGTTCTGGCGTGGTGGTTGTCCGTTACAAGGGCAACTCAGCAGGCACTGGCGGAACTGTTGCTTCTGGCACCGGGACCGCTTCGGGTTACACGCTCCACACGTTCACCGCGACCGGGTCCAATGCACTGAATCTTTCGAGTCTGAACCTCGGCAATCGCCTCGGTGCTGTTCAAAATGGAGCTCTCGCTGGCAGCGGGGATTTCACGTTCACGGGGCCTGGGACCTTGACTCTCAACGCAAACAATTCCTTCACCGGGACCACTCGCGTGAATGCCGGAACTTTGGCGCTCGGCAGCGACGGTAAGATCAATAACTCAGCTGGCGTCAGTCTGGCCGCCGGAGCTAAGTTCAATGTCTCAACGGTCACCGGTGGATATGTCCTAGGCTCCAATCAATCGCTTTCCGGCGGAGGCATCGTCGTGGGTAACACCACGATCGCCGGAACTCACACGCCAGGTTTCAGCCCGGGCATCCAGACCTTTGAAGGAAATCTTTCTTATTCGACCGGCGCATCTGTCGTCTGGGAACTCATTGATGATACGCTTGCTGGCCGCGGAACCAACTTTGATGGCATCGATGTCGTCGGAAATTTAGCCTTCAACGGAGCAACGACGTTGGAACTCGATTTCGGCCTCGCCACGAGCGCGGTCAACTGGAACGACGCACTCTGGAGCAGTGACATCACCGGCACGAGTGGATGGAAAATTTTTGGAGTTACGGGCAGCATTGCGGGGTTGCAGAATGTCCAGATCGTCACCAGCAACTGGCTGGATGGAGCTGACCTCGCATTTGATACCGCACGTCCCGATGCTTCGTTCAGTCTTTTTCAAGGCGGCGACGGAGTTTATCTGAACTATTCCGCCGTCCCCGAAGCCTCCTCATGCTTGCTGATCAGCATCGCGGGCTGCTTGACGGTCTTCCGTCGCAAGCGCAGGAACGCTTGATCCGCGCCCGGCTTGGACAATTTATCAAAAATTCACCCCGCTCCGGCACATTCGCTGGAGCGGGGACTTTCTTTTCGAGATTCGCCGCAAAAAACGACGGCTTAGGCACCAATGGGGTGCCATGTTGTCTTGCACTCCAGGTGGTCGCGGATTTCGTAAAGCCCTTGGGATTTGTTGGAATACCAGTCTGTTGTGGCTTCCGCAGGGATCAGCTTGAGGCGCTTCACGCTGTCTGCCGCACCGATTTGGAGGACCTTACGCTCCTCCAAATTTGCCACTGCCGAGATTCCGCGCAAGTGGGCGTGGGTCGCAAAGGTCGGGATCAGTTCCGCGCGCTGGCCGGTGAGAAGATTCACGACTCCTCCCGGGAGATCACTGGTGGCCAGCATTTCACCGAGTAGAATTGCCGGATAGGGCTGGGTGGTCGAGGCCAGTGCGACGACCGTATTTCCGCTGGTGATCGCGGGTAAAATCAGGCTCAGCAAGCCGAGAAGTGGTGCCTCGTCCGGTGCGATGACGCCGATGATCCCCATCGGCTCGGTGACCGTAAAATTGAAATGCGAGGATGCCACCGGGTTCACGCTGCCGAGGAGCGCTTGGTATTTATCGGTCCATCCGGCGTAGTGGACAATCCGCTCGATGGCGGTTACGACTTCGAGTTGCGCGGTGAAGCGTTCATTTTCAGTGAGTAAGAGAGCATCGATCATTTCGCCAGCGCGTGCTTCCAGCATTTCCGCGAGGCGGTAGAGGATTTGGCCGCGGTTGTAGGCGTTGCGTGCGGCCCAGCTTGGGCCGGATTTAGCGGCTGCTTCCACTGCGTTGCGCAAGTCTTTGCGTGAGCAGAGCGGAATGTTTGCAAAAAAAGCGCCAGAGGCATCCGTGAGCGGAGCCACGCGGCCGGACTCTGAGCGGATGAACGCTCCGCCGACATAACACTTGGGGGTCTTGGTGATGGGAAGGTGCATGGTGGCGGGAGTTTTTAAGCGGGATGAAAATCGGTGGCGAGTTGTGCATCAATCGGTGCTTGCTGCGAAGGTGGATGAGGTTTCCCAAGCGCCGCGGACTTCAAGCCGGTCGATGCTGCCTGAAAATTCACGGTTTGGGCGGCAAATACCTGCTGATTCCGAATCCGTGGAGGCTGAGGCGCCTGAGAGATTTCACCGGAGAGTTCCACCGTGCGGCTATGGGTCCTGGTTTTTTCTGCAACAGACATGGTGCGTGTTTCGAATGCGTCCAGTTCGGGATTCGTTGACAGGCTATTGAAGATCGCTTGCACGTCAAGGTTGCTGTCGGATTGGCCGTTGCGCCCGCATTGCGCCAAGTCGGAGGTCGGCTCACAGGGCGAGTCATGCTGCATGGGAAAGATTCTGGACTCGCAGACCTTGGAACTGGACGAAGTGGCGAGGACCCTGATACCACTCGCAAATGACGATGTGTCGGTTGGATCATGCGTTGTTTCTTCGCAGCGCGCGCGGTATGCTAGGACCATTCGGGCGTCGCAGGAATAGAGGTGGGCAATTCATGTCAGTTGCAAGACCGGACGCTTGCGACGCAACTCTTGCTCGCTCGATTCCATCCCATTGGATGGGTGGCGTCTGGTGGGGCCGATGGATTTTTTTCGGGCTTGTCGTTTTACTGACAGACTTGCGCGGGGCGGAGACGCCGGAGAACGACGATTTCGTTAAAGTCAGGGCGCGCGTCATCATCGATAATGATTTCGGAGGAGATCCCGACGGCCTTTTTCAGCTGGCGCATCAACTTCTTTCTCCGTCAGTCGAGGTCCGTGGCGTCATTGGCTCGCATCACTACGCGACTGGGTTTTATGGGAATTCGGGCGATGCTGAGAACGCTTGTGCTGCGATTCGTGAGTTACTCGGAGTCATGAATCTGGCTGGAAAAGTTCCGGTCTATCAGGGAGCGGAGGAACGGATTGGAGGGGACGGTGCCGCAGTTTCGTCTGAGGCCGCTCTCTTCATCGTGCGGGAGGCCATGCGAGAGGATGTCAAAACTCCCTTGTATATTGCGTGCGGAGCCGGGTTGACTGATTTGGCAAGTGCCTATCTTTTGGAGCCGAAGATTGCACCTCGTATTCGACTCGTGTGGATTGGGGGGTACGAGCACCCGGGGCTTGCATCCCCGCCGCCGGGTGGTCAAAAAATCGAATACAATCTTGGGATCGATTTAAAAGCAGGGCAGGTGGTTTTCAATCAGTCGGAAATTCCGATCTGGCAAGTGCCGCGCGACGCCTACCGGCAGGCTTTGGTGTCGAACGCCGAGTTATCCCATCGGATGAATGAACATCGGCCGCTGGCAGGCTTTCTGTTGGGTGAATTGCGAGACTTGCAAAAGCGGGCAAAAGGCTCCCTAGGCGAGACCTATGTCTTGGGTGACAATCCACTGGTGCTTTTGACCGCCTTGCAATCCTCCTGGGAGCAGGATCCATCTTCATGTCGCTACACGAGTCGCTTGACTCCCAAAATCTCTGAGCATGGGCTTTACGAAGATAACTCGCAGAGCAGGCCGATGCGGATTTACACCCATCTGGACACCCGGTTGATGTTTGAGGACTTTTTTGCAAAGGTTGCGTGGTTTGACCGCCGCTCAGAGACCGGGAAATGAGATGAATTCCCAGATCTGTTGATCATTGGCAAAGAGGCGAAGAGCCGTGGACTTTGCCCGGCGTGATGGATGCTGCTTGCCAGTGCTTTATACAGTTTGGCGAAGGAGCGCGATGACGACGCCTTGGATGATCAATTCACGGGCGGGGATCAAGTCGGGGAAATCCGGATTTTCCGCGCGGAGGAACGCTTTGCCGCGTTCCACGATGTAGCGCTTGAGAGTGGTTTCCCCGTCGATGAGTGCTGCGACGATGTCACCTT
>JBEGOB010000375.1:0-3812 GCA_041182265.1 Verrucomicrobiota bacterium
TTTCCCTCCGCGGCTCCTCTTTTAACTCGGGCCCCGTCAATCAAGCTGCGGCATAATCGTCAAAGGCAAAGTCTGCGGATGGGCGAACCAAAGCGTCACGATCCCCTTGGATTTTTCCGTGGAAATGCGCCGTTCCAGTGAATGCCGGGAGAAAAACTTGATTTGCTAGGTCGTTCCCTTGGCTTGCCTGCAAAGTTGAAAAGTCGAGTAAGGATGACAGCAGCACCACGCCATTCAGGCTCATGCCATACCTCGACTGCAAATGGTGAGAAAGCCCGGCCACGCGGATCCCGCCGTAGGATTCCCCTAACAAATATTTAGGGGATGCCCAGCGATTATTCTCTGTGATCCAGCGACGGATGAAATCCCCGACCGATTTAATATCTTCATCCAGTCCGTGGAAATCGCCAGCCTTCACGTCCTTTTCCGCACGGCTGTAACCTGTCGAAACTGGATCTACGAAAACCAAATCACAGACGTCCAAAATACTCATTGGATTGTCCACGACTTGAACCGGAGGGGTAGGGGGCTGGGTGCCGTCACCCGGGAGGCTCAGAATTTTTGGCCCTAAAACTCCAATATGCAGCCAAACCGCTGAGGATCCTGGCCCGCCATTGAATGCGAACATAACGGGTCGTTTCGCAAGATCCACACTGTCCGTGCGGATGTAACTCACATGAAAAATCGATGCCAGTGCTTTGCCGTCATCTTCTTTTAACATCAGTTTGCCGGCAGAAACGCGATACGGAACTTTTTTGCCGTTAATCATCACGCTCGATTCCTTGGAAACAGGTGGAGCCGGGCTGGCCGCCACTGAGACCTCCGGTTTTGAATCAGCCTTGGGTTCTTTTGGCTCATCCGCACCGAAAACGTGTGAGCTCAGACTCAGTAAAATTGGAACGATCAGTTTTCGCATCCGCAGACCCTAAATTGCGAATTTACCTTTGTCGATTGCTTCGAAGAGTGCTGCCGGGCGGCAGTCGGTGGGGACAAATCCGCTCAATTTTTCCTCATCGCCTCGATTTCTTTCTTGAGCATGGACACCAAACTTGGTGGCCCAAGCACCTTCGCTTGACTCCCAAAACTGAGGACCCAGCGCAACACTTCCTCCAAGCGGCCCACTTCGAATCTCACTTCAACCCGTGTTCCTTTCGTGTTGAGTGGAAAAACTTCTTGGCTCGGGTGCCAACGCCGTTCTTGGGCCAAGCGGGCTGCGTAATCCTTGAGTTCGACACGCACCACTTGCCGCGAATCGTCTCCCGCCACATTCCAAATCCCAAACGATTGCTTCAAATGGTCGCGTCCATCGAAACCTCGTGGACGTTCAAATTTCTTGCTGGTGGCTTTGAATCGGCTGATTCGCGGCAACGCAAAGGTGCGCAATTCACCACGTTTGAGATCGTGAGCGATGAGATACCACCCAGAATCCACCTCGCCAAGGTGAAGCGGGTGGACCCGGCGCAACTCGGGTTTTGCCGCTTCCAGTTTTTTGTAATAAAATGTTGTAACAAGTTGATTCATAACCGTTTCGGCAATCATCCCAAAGAGCTTCACGTCACGTGGGTGACGAGTCACGGTCTTCCTAGAGAATGCGTCGTCCAAGGCGCTCCATGAAAATTGAACCTTGCCTTGCATTCCGCGTGTCAGCTTTCCGAACACTTTCTGCATGACGTCCGCGAGCTGCGTGCCGCGGACAGATTCTAAAGCGGTGCGTGCCAGAAAGAGCGCTGCGAGATCCTCGGCGTTTGTCTGGAAAACTGGAAATGTCGAAACATCGTCTTCGTAATAAAATCCGTGGAGCGTTTCCTCATACCGAACTGGCAGTTGCAACTCATCACGCATGAAGGTGATATCGCGCTGAACGGTCTTAGGCTGCACTGCCAGTTTCTCCGCAAGCTGCGTGCAGTTCGGATAATTGCCGGAAGCAATCGCCGCATGAATCTCATAAATCCTGACCATCGGGCGACGCGTTGTTCCGCGCCGGTCATTTGCGTCTTCGACCAGTTTTGAGAAGTCTTTCCGAATCACGTTCATGGCGCAGGATTCAAAATGATTTCTGCCCAGTCAGCCAGCACGGATGTCGCAAATTCTGCCGTTTTAAAACTTGTTACAATACATGTAATGCGGAATCAAATACGCCGAATTGGCAAACGCTCCGACTCACTCGATACAACCCCAGAAAATCCAATCTCAGTTCTCAGTTCTCAAATTTCAGACCCACCACCACCACGCAGGCAAGCCCTTTCAAGCGACTGGGGCTCACCCATTCAACAAACGCGAATTCACGCGAACCTGCGGATCAAGATTCGGCCAGTTTTCTGGCGATTTCGGCGTCCATATTGAAGCTGCCGGACCCAAATGGCTTAGGTGTCACACCCTCAGCAACCTGATACTCAAATACTTTGATGGGCTTCACCCCCTGCAGCTCTGACATCAAATAGACACGAATTGTCATGACCTCCTTGCCAGTGCTGCCCTCCAATCTCTTCACCGAATACTGCACTTCATTCGGACCATCGACGGCACCGCCAATGACCACCTCGGCCTCCTTGGCGTTGGCGAAGCGGTGTCGGCTAATTTTATTGACCTGCACGTTCACCTCTCGCCCGGGACAAAAAACGTAAATCTTTGCAATATACTTCGCTGGACGCGCAAGAATCGCCGTTGGTGGGACGATCCCCGAGGGCTGGGCCTCCGGAGTCTCCTTCAAGTAGGAGAGATTTCCTGCGCTCAACTCTTTTCTCACGGCTGGAAGAGCGGCTAAATTCACGAAATCCGCACGATCGTAAAGCCAAGCTCCCGCGCCCTTGATGAAGGAAAGGACCCATAAGTTTTCCGTGGGCTCCCCGCCGATTCCAAAATCGATTTTCCCGAAATACGAGGCTTTGGCGGTGGCTCCGTTCTGCTTCGCTCCAAGGAATTTCAAGCCATCCAAGGCGGGCGGTGGTGCTGGCAAATTGAAAACTGCGGCGGGAAACGGGAGTTTCTCCGAGACGATTCGATTGCGGACTTCAACTTTGCGATGCTCTGCCGTCGCCCGTTCCCAGGCGGATAAATCACGCCTGACGATCGAGCTGCGCCACGCTTTGTAACTGGTTTCCAATGCTAAATGTAAATTTTCCTGAGAAAAACTGAATGACGTCAGGATCAGAGTCAGGGTAAAAATTAACCGCTTCATGCGCGAAACGATTGGACAAGAACCCCCTTCCCACAACAAACAAATTACACGCATGTCCAACCGCAGCGCCCCCAGCAAAACCAAGTCATGAGTCGTATTTTACAAAGAGTGGCGCCCATCGGCGAGGCGCGGGACCGTGAAATCCTCAAAGATGCGGCAACGTATGTTTACGAGCAGCGTCCAGAGGGCGACTTGCTCGCCCATTTATTCTTGCCGGAAAATGCCTCCACCGCCCCCCGCCCTGCTGTGATTTTCTTCCACGGCGGATTTTGGGACTCGCCGACCCCCACTCAATTTGTGCCGCACTGCCTGCACTTCGCAAGCCGGGGTGCGCTCGCCGTCGCGGCTGAGACACGCACGCTCGCGAAGCACGGCACCGGCCCCCTGGAGGCGATTGATGACGCGCGCGACTTGATCCGCTGGCTTCGCGCCAATGCAGATACTTTCAACATCGATCCTCAAAAAATCACGCTCGGTGGCTCGGGCGGAGGTGCTTTTCTCGCGCTTCTCGCGACAATGCCGACGGCGAAAAACTTGCCTCCAGTCGATGGAGTCACCTGCGCGCCCCAAGCGCTTATTCTCTTCAGTTCACTGGTGAACACGGCAAATAAGGGCCCGGCCGCAGCTCGATTTC
>JBEGOB010000376.1:0-13703 GCA_041182265.1 Verrucomicrobiota bacterium
ACACAAGAAGCTCCTTCCAATTCCTCAATCGGGCCAAAAGTTAATAAAAATCGCTGCTTTTTTGGAATCATGTCGATCTCCCGTGTTTTTGATTTACCGGGAAGTCAGAACGGTCTCCGAAACGCTCAGATGATCCACTCTGTCTCCGAAGATCTCGATCGATTGGATGCAAAAAAGAACGAAGACCTCTGGTAGATTTGAGATAGGGAGTCTTCCAAATGAAGTTGGAAGCACCAAAATGAACCAAGCGTAGGATCTGTCGAAATTCTAGTATTGCAGATCGCTTGGCGGGATGTTCCCATTCGTGAGTAAATTCTCGAAACCATCGTCAAACCCATGCATATTCTGATTTGTTTACTCCTCGCCGTCACGCCGCTACTCTCTGCTGCGGACAGGCCTAACATCCTGTGGATCACCTCCGAGGATAATGCCTGGAATTGGCTCGGCTGCTATGGAAACACCGAAGCACAAACGCCACAACTGGACGCGATGGCAAAAAGAGGACTTCTTTTCAGCCATGCTTATTCGAACGGCCCAGTCTGCGCGGTCGCGCGCTCGACCATTCTCAACGGTGCCTACGCCGTGACTCAAGGGACTCAGCACATGCGCAGTCGTCATCCGATCCCCACGTCGTTCAAACCATACGTGGCCTATCTGCGTGACGAGGGCTACTACTGCACCAATAACTCGAAAACTGACTACAACTTCAAGGGGGAGGACACCTCCATCTGGGACGCTTGCTCACATCAGGCCCACTACAAGAACCGCCCTGAAGATAAGCCATTTTTCGCGATCTTCAACCTAACGATTTCTCATGAAAGTTCGCTCTTTCCCGAGAATATCGAGAGAAATCGGAGAAATAGAATTATACCGCAAACACCACGCATTCCGCCATCCGAAGTCATCGTCCCGCCCTATCTTCCGGACCTTCCAGAAATCCGTTCCGATGCCGCGATCTATCACGACACCATCACCGCACTCGACACCCAAGTGGGCAAGCTGCTGGATGAACTCAATGCCGCTGGCCTAGCAGACAACACAATCATTTTCTACTACGGTGACCACGGAGGCATTCTCCCGCGGGGAAAACGCTATCTGGAAGATACCGGCGTGCGCGTGCCGATGCTGGTGCATGTTCCAGAAAAATGGCGCTCGCTCTCGCCCTTCAAGCCCGGCGAGCGGATCGACGAACCGGTGGCTTTCGTGGACCTTGCACCGACCTTACTCTCGCTCGCGGGACTTGAAATACCCACGCAAATGCAGGGCCGTGCATTCCTCGGGGCCAAACGAGTGCCTCCGAAGCAGGACGACGTGGTATTCCTCTATGCGGACCGTTTCGACGAAATCCACGGTATGCGCCGCGGCATCACTGATGGCCGGTGGAAATACATTCGCAGCTTCAATCCCCATGAGCCAACTGCTCCCTACAGCACTTATCAATTCGGACAGGCTGGCTGGTCTGCATGGCGCAAGGCATGGCAGGATGGTCTGCTCAAAGAGCCCTTCATCCGCATTTGGGAAGCTTCCCAATCTTTCGAGCGCTTATATGACACCCGCAGCGACCCATTTGAGTTGAAGGATCTTACCGGAGATCCCGCGCACTCGGAGCGGCTTGCTATGATGCGTGAATCGCTCGCAAAAAAGATGATCGCCGCTTGTGACACCGGCCTCATCCCGGAGCCGATGTTTTCGGAGCTTTCCCCGGGTAAACCGATTGCCGACTATCTATCAAGCAGAAAGCAGGATGTCCCGGCGTTGGTTTCATTGGCATTTCTCGCGTCCTCATCCGATGAGAAGAACCTGCCGGAGCTCACCAAGGGACTCTCGTCCTCGGATCCCGTCACTCGCTACTGGGCGGCGCAGGGTTGTCTGATTCTTGACAAGGCGGCGGCTCCTGCGATGCGAGAACTAACCACTCTGTTGGATGATCCGAGCTCTGCAGTGCGGGTCTCGGCGGCCCGCTCACTCTACGCGATGGGTCACTTCAGTCAGGGAAAGGCCGCATTGCTTGCGGAACTCGAAGGGCGGGAACATGACGACGCCGAACTGTATGCGATAAACTCTCTCAGCAAAATCAATGCGCTGAGTGAAATTCCCGACACATGGGTGAAACGAACGCTGAAAAATAAGAAAAAGAGCGAGTATTTGACGCGATTGGCGAAGCAACTTGCAGAGGAGAGGAATTGAGACCAGTAAGTATCGGGCA
Organism: Verrucomicrobiota bacterium; assembly: GCA_041182265.1. Classification (GTDB taxonomy): domain Bacteria; phylum Verrucomicrobiota; class Verrucomicrobiia; order Verrucomicrobiales; family Akkermansiaceae; genus Luteolibacter. The sequence continues at coordinate 2,207 of JBEGOB010000376.1, forward strand.
GCCTACCAATTGGCAAACGCAACAAGTGGCTTGATCCGAGCTACCCTAGCGAGCGGGAACCAGCAGGCGGACCGGGCCGAAAAGCCCGGATGGCTCCAACGGGGTATTCCTCGTGAGTTTAGTAACGTTCGTCCGTGTCAGTCTTTTAGATTCAGGTAGAGCTGCATCACCGATAATGCGGTTGCACCATAAGTTCACGACTTTGATTTGCAGATGGTTGGTTCCGGTTTTTAGCTTGCCGGAAATGTCGGTCCGGAATGGCGCACTCCACAGGACGCCAAGTGCTTCGCCGTTGAGCGTCACGTCACATAGGCTTTCGACACCACCGAGATCGAGAAACACCGGTCCTTTGATTGCCGGAGCGGTGAAATTTTTGTCATAGATAGCGCTACCTGAATAATTACGGATTCCGGGTTCTGAATGCTTGGTCCAGTCGATCAACTTCTCGAATGTGACTGCGGTCGGGCCGCCCCATTTCGGATCAAATGCGACTGCCCATGGGCCTTCAATTTCGAAGGAAATCGCTAGCTTCGGAACATTCGGCTTTCCTGATACAACTGCGCCTTCAGGAATGGGCTTCCGGAAGATCACGAAAAACGCTTCTTCTCCGTGCATCGGATAGGGAACGAGTGTGCAACCGTCTGCCACTCGGAAGTCGGTCGCATCGCGGCGCAAACCAGTGACAGGATCCCAAAACTCCGGCAAGAAACCGGCAATCCGGAACTGAAGCTCAACCCTCTCAGGCCGGTCGTTGCGGTTGGCCACAAAATAAATTTTGGCATCATCGGTGCGGCGCTGAATGAAATCGATCAGTGTCTCAGAATCACCTCCCTTCCATGCGAAATCTTCCGGTATTCCGTCGTCCTGCAAGACTTCACGCGTCGTCTTGCCCCAAATCACGCGGCCTTTGCCGGTCTTCTTCGTGCCGAACGGTCCATCACCCCAGAGATTGTCGCATAACGCCCCAAACTCAGCATCGCCTTCAGCGCCACCGCTGAGCGAGTATTGGCGACCAGGCTTCGGCCCCACTAAAGTGATGCCTTGCTCTACAAGTTTCGCGATGTGATTCATCACCGGCAAGCTCATCGCATCGTGAGGCACAAGCGAAAGAAGCCGATAGCTGGTGCCTTCCGGAAGTAAGAGATGACCCGATGAATCGACGGAGACACGCTCTAGCAAAGCACGCATGTCGATCACATCATAATCGTAACCCGGCAGGCACTTCGCTGGATCATCACGCTTGAGGCGGACAAATGCAGGGATGTTCTCGCCATAGAAATGAAGGACATCACAAGCTGAGACACCTTGCTGAAGCATGAAATGGCAGCGATTCATGTAGTCAATAAATGCCTTACCTTGAGTCCACCACGTGACGTTAGGATTGAAATGTTCCCCAGCAAAGTAGGCAGCACCGGGGATGCCATGAACCCTCGCAGACGAGGGGAATGTATGCCACATCGTGAGATTGTGCCCTTCGCACGCGGCGCGGTCGAAAGTTGCTTTCAGCGAACGAGGATCGTGCTGCCAGTGGCGACCGATGTTCGTGAAGGCCTCAGCGAGTGAGACACGCCGGCCATAAGTATTCGCCGCAGAGGTCGTTTGCTTAACGAAGAACCGCTGATCATCGCGCGTGCGGTGACGCGGTGATGTTGACCAGAACTCGCCCATGGGCACATCATTGATACCAAGATTTCGCAGTGCATCCATCGGCCCTGCGTGGGGGCCTCCCGACTCAGGATGGGTGCCGACTCCCATGGCATGAGCTTTTTCCGAGAATGCGGCATATTTATTCTCCGCCATGAGGTCTGCCAAAGTGCGGCGGAAGTCATTGAGAAAACGGGTGGAAACCTCGCGACTGCCAATGAGGTGACCTGCTAACACAGGAAGATAGGGTTTGATATCGTAGCCTCGCAGGCGTAGGAATTCTTCGGGCATCAGCCGTGTCCAGTTGACCGGGCCGAGTTCCCATGAATCCGTATGAAGGAAGCGAAGAGACTTTCCAAGATATGGCTTCACTTCGGCAAAGATCGGATCGAGCGCCTTGGTCCAGTAAGAATCAAGTGTCGCACGGTCGAGATAGTCGATCGCATGGCCTCCAGCACGCTCGCTGTGTGTCGAGACATGAGCACCGCTAGAGGTATAACCAAAGCGAAATATCTCCCAACGCCCGGCAGGAGCGGTCCAGCGCAGACGACTGGAATAATCTGTTAGTTCAGTGAGATCTACAACATCTTCGGGCTTGCAAGTAACATCTCCGTCACTTTGAGGCTCGATACTCAAAAGGTGCCATGCCTCCGTGGCCGTGAACGCCCCGGGATATTTAAAATATGCCCTCTGATCGAGGTCACTCAGTTTTCCAGTGTTCGAGCCAATGCCGACTCCCACCTTCTGATCACCGGAGTATAGCGCAAGTTCTGCAATTTGGACATTGCGTGGGTTCTTGGACTTTGGATCCCAAGCATCGACGATGAAAACTCGCAGACACTTTACCTCTGTCGCCGGAAAGCTGATTTCCACATCACCTTTCGCTGCCATTGAAAACTCCGCGAGATCTAGCGAAACGCCCTGATCCACCGACTGGATCCTGCCCCGCTTCGGCCCATAGCCCGGACGGGGCGTGATGACGACCCGGTCCAACCGCTGCGGTCGCGACAATTGTATCTCAAGCCATTGCGGGCGGTCATCGGCTGGGCCGCTTTCAGCTTTGCTTGTATCGCTGACCCAGAATGTGGCGGGATTACCATCCACCGCTTTGGTCGCCTCCTGACCGCTACCGCTGGAACTTGCATTGGCCTTGGACAACGAGCCATCACCAGCGGCTATCGGCACAGCGAGCACAGCGACATCACGGTAGAATCCACTTTGCGAATCCGGTTGAGCGAGTTTCACATCGACGTGTTTGCCGCCATCGATGACGATTTTAGAGAAAGTAACCTTCTTACTCGATTCTTCGATGGTCACCGTGGGACCTCCAAGGTTCCAACCACTCTGAATGTTAAAACCCATCTCTAATCCTAGCCGATCCGCTTCTTCCATCGCATGCCGGAACAAATCGCGCCACGCTGGCGAACCGAAAACCGGGCCATGAGGCACTCGCTTGTTGCCATGCTGATTATCGCCGCCAGCATCGATCACATTGGCTCCACCGATGCCATTTGCCTTCATCGCCTCAAGATCGCGGGTGATTGCTACCTTGTCAGTATTACCATTGAGCCACCACCACCAGACACGTGTCTGCGCAAGCCGTGGCGGCTGGTCCCAGCCCTGCTCCAAGGGCATCTGTGGCTTTAGTGTGGCATTGTATTCCTGATGGATTGCGGGAATGGGCTTCGCATGCGCGGAGCAAGAACAGAAGAATGAAATGAGGCTGAATATTGATCGTTTTTTCATATTGGACCGAAAAAAATTAGTAGCTTTGGCTCCAGATAGTTAGATTTCACACGCAAATGTGGAGTCTTCCGCAAGGAACATCGGATCTGAAATGGGTGGTGCAATCCTGATAATGCAGCAGCAGTCACGAGCTTGAATTACCCAGAAACTAAAGCCCTATTCGTAGGGGCCGAATTCCGCCAAGCTGAAAACGCGCAAACCTAGAACTGGGTCGGGAAAGAGCATGAGCATGTCACGGGACTCTTCGCTGTGAGGAACGTAGCGATCGTAACAGACGACAAGCTCATCTGATTTATCGGCGAAGCCGACCAACATTCGGAACATGCCGTTGGATTCAGGCACGGGCTTCACCACGGCACGTTCGCCCGGTTTCATATTGGTTCGGCGGGTTCCCAGCATGACGCTGGCAGGCGTGGAACTGTAGTTGACCAAGAGTGTGGAGCCTTGGGCCAACTTCAGTTTATCCGGATTCAAGACATCAGCGAGATAGTTGTTCTTTTCTTTCTGAGGAAGCAGCGCGAGCAATACCCGACGAGTGTCCGCTGGGTAAGTGAAGCGGCAGATCGAGATGAGTTCCTTACTACCTCGCTGGGCAAGGTGAAGCTCACCGGATTTCGCAGGAAGCCACTCAGTGATAAACGGTGACCTAAGTTTGACCGAGCCGTATTCCTGCCAGGCTCCCTTTTCGTCCTTTGAAGCCAGCACGACCTCATGATCTTCGCTCAGGCTGGAGACACAAACGATGCGCAACTTTGGACCGCCTTCTACTTTCGCTGCAGCTTGTCCATGGGCGGGAATATGGATGCCGAGTAAGAACCCGCAAAAAAGAGAAGTTACAATTCTGCCAGACTGCTTGATGTGTGAATAAAAGAACATGACTTTTCTCAAGGTTCTCAATTAGATCTCTACCGATGAAAGCCAGCGAAAGGAACGAATCTCCATGCGACGGCCAAAAGTAACGTTCAATGGACTGATGGTGTCAGATGGAGCCGGCCAACCGTTCTGAGCCTCTGGAGCATCCGAGGTATCCACGTATTCCGGGACTCGCTGAATGACAGCCTCACACCATGCCCTAGCGACAATTTTATCGGATGAATCGCGAGCGTCCCCGTAGGCCCGGATAGCGAAGGTATCCGACCGAACGGCGATTTGTGAACCAATGGCAGTGAGCAGCGAGCCCTGGCTGAGATAACCCGCACTGCCGACGGCGCGCGCGGGTTTGGGCTCTTTGTCAATTCCAGAACTACCTGACAGATCGGCAAAATCCTCAGAATCCGCTTTGCGATTGCCGGACGCTTGTCGATCATTCAGGCCTGCTAAATTGATCGCCGCCTGCAGGGCGCCGAGCGCTTGATGCGAAGCATCACTGGCATTTGGGCGGCGGTTGACGAAGTCGGCGAGACTGAGGAAAGGGCCACGAGCCTTGACTTCCGTGACGATGGCAGATGCGAGGCTTTTCATCTCGGATTCATCTAAATCCCGGAGCCCGGACCAGTCGCCCTCAGGGCCGCTGGTGGCTGCACTGGCAGCATATCCGAGAGTCCCAAATGCATGATTGAATACTTTTTTAGACCCATTGGCGCTTATCAAGTCTTGATCGCGGATGCTTGAAAGCAGGGCAGTCCATGCGAGAACGGAGGTGGAGTTTACATTGAAAGCTCCATCAATGAGCAAATACTTCGAAAGGGTATTTATCGCATCAGGCTTTAAGTTCTGACCGTTAAAAAGTTCGCTAATGGCTTCGCCAGCAGGTTTATGAGGGTGGAAGATATAGCGCTTGTTGCGGAGGCTTTTACCATTGGCCAAGTCACTGAATTGACTCCGCGGGCTTCGCTTGTCAGTCTGCCAGGCAGATGAACCAGTGCCGACACCATCGACGATGCTGGAGAGAAACCAGGAATCCCAAAGTGCTGTGTTGACCATCCAAGAGTGGTCGGACGCAACCTTGCCAATGGCCCCCCGGGCCGCCTTAGAAGCTCTATCAGCTTCCCGGAAGACCTCATCCGACTGCAAGTGTGGAACTCCGTGGGAGTTTCCAATTGCCTTGGAAACCAATGGCAGGGCGTGGACATGTCCAGTCAGTGCCACCGCACTGCTAGGAAATGGATCCCCTCCGATGGCAAGTGCTCCACCTCCGACTTTGGTGCGTTTCGCTTCCTCAGCAAAGTGGTCGGAAAAGCCCGAAGCAATCGCGTTTTGAAAAGCTCCCAGAGAGAGAGGAGGCGCTAATGGAATCCTACGTGAAATCACGTTGAAGCTCCCACCGAGACCCGGTTGGCGTCCACCGCCGATGTAAAGGTTTCTACCACCCTCTCCAGAGGCTAGTGTGCGAAACTGATAATTCATCGCTTCTGCCGTGATCAGCATTTGGGTCCCATGGTTGTCTGCAAGCGCGCGATCAGGATTGACAGTGCGCCCGGTGAGCGCGGGTTCATTGAGTTGGAAGGGGCGCGAAGCGAACGCATCAGGCGGCGAGGTGCTAGACTCTTGCTCGACATTTTGAAGAAAGCTAACCAAGAGCACTGCTTTAGGCGTGTTGATCAACTGGCTAACCGTGAGAGGACCAGGGGACTTGATCACCGGAGGAATCAATTGATCCATCAGTGAGTTGGTAAGACTGCCGCCAGTCAAGCTGGCGGTGTCCATCTGCCAACCCTTGCCCCCGCTTCCAGTTGTCCGCGGTCCGTTCCAAACGTTGTAATAGATCCACTCTTGTCCGGTCTTGGGACTGGCAATGCGTTTGAATTCGAAATCGACCGTATCGGTTGAACTAAGACCGTTGGTCTTGAGATCCCAATTGGCAAGCTTTACTCCACCGCTTGGATCGAATCCACGTTTCAGGTTTAGATCGAAATTGTTGGCAGTGCTTGAGCCAAAGACCGCAGCCTCTCCAGGCTCTAGGGTAAATCCTGCAGCAGGTATGCCCGAAGTGCCGCCCTCGACATGTCCCCTAAAGAGCTGGAGCTCCGGAGGCCTCGTGGTGGTGGTGGTCTCCGGCGAGCTACCCTTTTTGGTTTTTAACACCAATTCATAGGGAATATTCAACAATTGAAATGGCAGTATCAAACCCGGGGAGTAGACGAGGGGCACATCATTCGGATTGGAAAGCGCAACCATGGCATCCAAGTTCATTTGAATTTTATAGGCACCGCCGGCGGGCACCGCTTGCATGGAAAAGATGAACTGCAGGGCCTGCACATTGGGGCGACGATACATGTAGTAGCGATCACTGACGACAGCTTCACGGGTGCCCTTGGTCCTCAGGCCGGGCTTTCCACCGCTCCATGTTAGTTCGCGGTGAATACTGTGGAAAAGATGAAGTTCCTCCAGGTTGATGCCCCAATGACCGCCACTGTTATAGGATTGCTCCCAAGGATTCACGATAGAGCTGTTCGACACCGCACCAGCCTTGGTGATGGTGAAGGAATTCATCCGACCGTCGGCGAGGTAGAGCGGCTTGTCAGTTAGCTGTGCCACCGGGCGGGCAAGGAGATTGCCAAGGTCACGCTGGAGACGACCGTCCCGGACATTTGTCAGCAAACCTACAGAGTTTACGGTGAGGTCGTGGATGGATCTACCGAGGCCCCCGCTGGCCAAACCCGCAGCAAGAGAGACTTGATGGGTGGAAATCGTTTTGGCTCGCTTGCCCTCATTCCATTGCAAATCTGCAAGTTCGGGAAATACACGGTGTTCAACCTTAGGCGGAGCCTGACTGTGAAAGAGCGGTTCCGCCGAGCCCAATGACGAGCCCGCGACGGCGTCAGGTCCGGCGTTGATCTTGGCTTTGACACCCTCGTCTGAAATCCACCAGGCGAAGCGACCGGGGCGAGATGGGTGCACCACCTTGTGCATCGGGACTCTCACTTCGTCAGCCGCATTTGAATTACCGCCAAGACTTCCAGGTCCGACAAGTAACGCTCGATCCGAAGTGCCTTGCGAACCGCCGAGAGCTGCGTTTGCCCCAGATGCAAGCCAGCCACGGAACCTCGGGACGCGGGAATCGGGAGTCTCTGGGCCATTTCCTGGCGGGCGCGTCCATGCATCATAAACAGCTGTCCAACGAGGACTGCCACCAGTCGCGGCGTTGCCGGCGTCGTGGGGGGCCGAAATACGCGAATCAGGGCCCATTTCGCGTTGCAACTCACCGATCGCAAGCATGAGCGCCATCCGAGCGTTGGCCCTTGCAGTTGCCATTGAACCTCCTTGCGTGGAAGCACGCAGGGAGATGCTGGACAGCGACAGAAGCCCGACGGCAATCACGGTGAGCAAGATCATCAGCGATAGCGTGACCACCAATGCAAATCCACGTGGAATAGGTTTTTTGGATTTTTTCATTTGCTACCAATTGCATTCTATTTCGATCAAAGGATGAGGCCCATTGAACCTCAAAACAGAAAATTTCCGGGATTATTCTGAACGCTTAAAGGGTTAAAAACGAAGCTATTCCGAAGCCTGACGACCGAACCGCCCTGTCGGAATAACGTCATCCTTGGCCGAACGAAACTGCTGCTCAACCTCGATATTTGTCAGCGCGCGATCCCAAACTGCAAACTCGTCGATGTCACCTGTATAAGAAACGGTTTCTTCGTCTTGCTGCGCGCCACCCACCTGAAGCTCAGGAAGAACACCCTGCAACAACTCGCGACTTTCCAGTTCCCGAGCGACCCGCCGACCGTTAAGGTAAAGATCGGCGGCGTTTGGACTCCAACTTGCTGCTAGATGATGCCAGCGACCATCGACGAGCTTCTCTTCAGAGGTAATAACTACATCATAGCGTCCGTTTTCGATGAAAAACCCGACCCGGCCATCGGCTTCCAATCGGACGTGCATGGAGTCGTCTGCCGGATTTTGGCCAGCGGACCAGAGAATGGTCCTTCGGCCGCTGCCAATTTCGCGGCGCAGCCAGCAGGATACTGCACCTGCCCTTCTAATAAGCCGCGCGGGTCCATCGGCGCGGACCTGCGATTGGCTCTGGCCCTTCACAGCCTCAGCCCGCAGCGAGAACTCTGTGATTTTGGCACCGATTTGACCGCCTGAAACAGCGATGCCTACCGAGCGGATTCCCTCATTGGGCAAGGTGAGGGTTTCTTTAACTTTCACATAGTCTCCCTCGCCCGGGCGCCGCGCGAACCACGTAGCAGTCCACTTTCCGTAACCTTGTGTGGTATCGAGCACGATGCGCATGTCCACGTCACCACCGACTCCAGTGCTCCAATTTTCCCAAGGTTTTGGATTGGAACTGCCCACATCGTGAGTCTCGTTTTCAAGTTTGGACCCCGTGCCGCGGAACAACATCCAGGCACGCCCACACACCTCACCCAAGACGAAGCGATCTCCCGTTTTTCCTCCGATTGATTGGCCCTTGGCAAAACCGAGCCCCACCCACGGGTAGGCACCTTTCGGGGATGTCACGCCGCGGAATGATCCTTCCAAGGTATAAACAACACCGTCAACCGGTTTAAATGCAAAGGTCGCGCTCGCGGTGCCAGGAGCCATCTCTCCGTTGGCGCTGAAATGGGGTGCGGCCACCCATGAAGTCTCCTTAATAGTGGCTGGCGGTATGCGCTTGTTGAGCGGGCCGTCGCCATCGAAAGTCTCGTAAAAAAGGAGTCCATCATGAGGCCGCGGTGCCGACCCGAGAAAGAGCGTGGAGTCGCCCGATTCGCCGCTCAAACGTGCGGCGTGATTTGCCTGATCGAATCCGCCGAAACCATCACTCAGTCTAGGCCCACTGGCACCAACCGAAGCGTTTTGCCCTGCGCGACCAGCAGGTTGACCTTCTAAATCGTTGTGAAGGATGCCATTGGGCGCACTTTCAAGTCGCCAGTAAGCCGCTGGACTCTGGCCACGCACAGTGGTGGAATAATTCGCAGGCGCTGACACCAACCCGGTAATTTCGGGAAATGGATCACGCGCGAATGCCACAGGTGTTGGCTCGCCTTGTGACGGTATCGCCAGCCCACTCTCATCCGGAATGATTTTGAGGATATCTTCCGGAGTCGACTCAGAGCTAACTTCAAGTTTTCCCTTGACGAGATGGACCTCTGCAGAGCCCTCCATGGGCACCCTTACGCCGAAGCGTGTCCCGAGATTACGAATACGGAGGTCTGGCGTACCAATTTCGAATTTCTCGCCCGATGTGCCCGTGTCGAGCCAAAACCAACCACTTCGCACCACTGGCCGCGTGAGCTCGGGAAACGAAACCTGGGCAGGCCCTTGCAAGACCATCATGGAGCCGGATTCGAGACGCATTTCCACGGTGCCAGAGTCAACCCGAACCGTGGATCCCTCGCGCACGCTTGCCCTTTGACCGTCGATCTTCTGCGCCCCGCCTGACACCGACCAGCGGGTGTCCGCAGCCGCAATGAGAGAAAGCTCCTTCACCTCCGGCTTGGAGATCTTAATGAGTGCCACCACCAAGGCGGAGAGTATCACCAGCGCGGCAGCCAACAACATCGAGCGATGGATCAGTCGCGAAGGCGGGTCAAAACTAGCAGTTACCGGCAGGTCTCCTTGTTCAAAATGAGTAGCCGCCTCGGCTATAAGCATAGCAGAAACTTCGAAATATCCTAAGTAGACTCGTTGAGCCGCAGGAGAGCGGGCAATCAAAACCATCAACTCGTCGCGCTTGGCCGCCTCGAGTGTCCCAGACTCCAACTCCTGCAGGACGATTTCAAGGCTGCTGATGTCGAGCATGCCCTCTCTTGTCTCGAATTCGTTCATGCGCATTCCTCCCCAGGTTGAGCTCTACGATTCATGCAAACTCTCAGCGCCGTTCGGATGCGGTGCAATGATACTTTCAAACTGTCTTTTTTCCTACCTGACTCTTGTTCCAGTCGGTCTAGGTTATGGTTGGCGATGTAGCGGTTGAGGATCAGCGTCCGATCCTCCGCACGCAGGCGTCCAAGACAGAAGCGCAATGCCTCGTGGCGCGATTCCGTGTCCGCTAGCGCACCGTCCTCGATCCGCTCAACAAGCATGATAAGTGTTTCTTCGGGCACCGCCCAAACCTTACGCCTCTGGCGGTCGCGCCACACCGACATCACCTTAAATTTCGCCACTGAAAACATCCATGACTTGAAATTCGTACCAATCCGGAAGTCGCCGCGTTTGGTCCAGATTTCCGCGTTCGTGTCCTGAATGACATCGTCCACTTCCGGACTGCCAGGCAGCAGCGAGTGCACGAAAGCACGCAGCGCAGGCTGGTGGTTCACCACCAGTTGCACAAAAGTTTGCTCGGGATCCGGTCTCATGGCCTGCATGCGCGTCGTGTCTCTATTCCATCAGGTAATAAGAAGTAACTCGGAAAATGCAGTATTTAGTGAACGAGACCGCAAAACTCCATACCCGCCAGTTTACGGGACGCATCCGAAATGACCACCGCCTTCGCACGTTGCGGTAGATTTCTTGCGCCAACTAGCAGAAACTCTTACCGAACTCTTGAATAAGTCGAATACCGGCCAAGCCGCAGATCAATCAAAACGTCGCATCCTCTGCGATGCTGGCTTAGGAGAGCCATTTGATCGCTGACTTGGTGGAGTCCGCAAAAGACCCCACTCAGCCAGCACTTCTCTGGATGGATGCTTTCCATGAAAGCGCACATCGCGATCTCTAGACGAGGCACTTGATCCAGTCTGCCGGTCGGACTTCGCCCCTCCTTCAAACTTCCCGGAATGATCTGTCAAGTGAACGCAAATGCATGAATCCGGCTGCTTCACCGTGAGTTCGGAAAGGAAAGTATCGAAGCGATCCAGCACCACTGCGACGCGTTTGGAATTCGGTCGGCCTATTCCCCCCTTATCGTGGACGAGTTCGAAAACCCTCTTTTCCTTCGAGTTCTTTACCAGGTATCTAAGGGGCAGCATCTCCCGAGTGGACCCTTGAGTCTCGATCGCGTGATGCTAGCCAGTGTCGAGCACCTCTTCTTACAGGTGATCAACAAAATCGATTGCCCCCCAAGGAGGTCCCCTCCGCACCGAAAGATATCGCAAAGGCGATTACCGAAAATAGTAGTTACCACTGCAGCAACGAACCTCAACCGTTATGCTCATCGACTCGGTGAGGGGGACCAAAAGACGATGAGGATGAAGCTTAGATACTCGTCCGC
>JBEGOB010000377.1:0-5363 GCA_041182265.1 Verrucomicrobiota bacterium
AAAGGCGTCGAGGAACGTGGCCTACGAGTCGATTTCGTCTGCATGCACTCTTACGGTGGCCCGGGTGTCGATTCCTTCCTAAAGAAAATTCACAAGGTTCACGAAATGTTCAAACGCCCGATCTGGATCACCGAGTTCGCGGTGGCGGACTGGGAGGCAAAATCACCCGGCGAAAACCGTCATCAGCCAGAAAAAATTGCGGACTTTGTCGCTAAGCTACTGCCCCAGCTTGAAGCAATGGACATCGTCGAGCGTTACGCGTGGTTTCATGGTGGCGTCAGTGGCAATGCCCTCGCCAACTCGAAACTCTTCAAGCCTGATGGTTCACTAACAGTCGTCGGCAAGGCCTATCGCTCGGTGGTTTGACTTACCTGCGAAACGTGCGTTTGCGAGAGATCATTGCCAGAATCTCCTGCAACGTCCACCACCACGAGATCATCCCGTGTTCGCTCTTCCGCGCACTCCTTCCGGAAAACAAGCTGAAAGCTTGAAATCCGGATCGTCCGCTGCTAGATAGATTTACCCCAAATTTGATTTTAGAAAAAATCTAAATTTTCTGATAGAACTCACCGAGAGGCGTTAGCTTCCCATCGGCATCCCACAACGCGCTATTGCCGAGAGTCCTGTTGTCAGCATCTGCAGGAAACCAAGCGTAACGTTCTACAAAATCGAGTCGGTCAAGTTTCGGCAACACATCCTTCATGAACTTCAAAATATCGTCCGGCTTGTATCGATTCTCGGCGAGGCTTTTTGCATTCCAGTCCCCGACTGCGAATTCAGTGATCCAGAGTGGTCGATCGTAGAGTTTGTAAATCATCTTGAGCCGGTCGATAAACCCACCGGCATTTGGACCGCCATACGAGTGCACACAGATAAAATCGACCTTCAAGTCGCGTTCTTTCACTCCGGCCATGAACTCTTTCATCCAATGACTATCAGGGTGCACACAGGCCGGGCTGCCAAGACGGAGACCGGTCTTCTGAAGAAGCGGCCAAGCCTCTAGCGCCTGCACAACGGACATGTTCGATTGACTTGAACGGTCAGGTTCGTTGAAGGCCAGCAACTCCTTGGAGTCTTCATTTTTGGCAAGCGCCGCGATTTTTTCAATGGCTTGTGGCATTCCGCGGTATTTCCAAACCATCGGAATGAAGGGAACGTCGCTGGGTGATTTTTCGGGCTTAGCACCCGTCCAGTTGTAGAACCATTTGCAATTGAGCTCCTTCAGTTTGCGGTCGAAATCCGGCGAAGTATCGCCAATGCCAAGACCTTTTTTGACAGAGCCATCTTTACCCTTCCGCGCGCCTTCGACCTGTCCAGTGGACGCGAGTGCTGCCAGAAGTGAGAGTTTTATCAAGTGTCGTCGATTCATGGTAGTGTCTTCTCTATTTTTCATAAACATCCTCAGTGAGCGTGATCTGCAAGATGGTCACATACGGGGTTTGATTGTAATCCACCTGCCCGATGCGGATGGTGTTGTCATTATTCTTTTTCCACGGAAGTTCTTTCCCGGAGTAGAGGTCGGTGACCTTGCTAACCTTCTTGGAACCGATGGAATGAGTCGTGAAGGTCTGTTTGTCTTTGTTGCGGTAATCCGAGTGGATGTGGCAGTAAATGGTGTCACCTGCATAAGTGAACCCATACTCACCATGCAGCGGCTGCCAAGGGCCTCCGCGCGTTTGATAGATGGCCGGGCCGACTTTCTTGAGCCACTCGCCGGTTTGGAGCAGGACGTCCTGCTGTTTTTGAGGAATCACGCCCTCGCGGTCTGGCGCGACGTTGAGCAACAGATTCAAATTCCTCACCACGCAGTTGGATAGGAAGACGGCCACTTCCTCAAAACTGAAGACAGGCGCACCGGGCACATAGCCCCAGCCACCCTTTTGAACCGAGGCGCATTTCTCCATGGTTTGCTCATCGCGGATATTGCCGGAGGTGGCTGCTGAGCCTTCCTCACCATGCACGTCGCCGATCCACCCGAAGCGCTCGTTGACAATCATCTGCGGTTGGTGCTTGCGGACCATCCCCATGACTCCGAGCACCTTACCGGTTGATTCCTCTTTATCACGATAGTCTTCACCAATCTGCCAGTCGCCGTTCGGGTCTTGGTATTTTCCGCTGTCCCAGAAACGGTCTTCCAGTTCCCGATCCGTGCTTTGGCCCAGATAGCCGCCATCCCAAAACATGTATTCAATGCGGCCGTAGTTCGTGAGAAGCCCACCCAGTTGCTCGTAAACCTCCTCCTTCATCAGACGGGCGTTTTCCTTGTGCCAAGGCTCGGCGGTGTATCCCCAGACGTTCGGTTTGCAGTTGTTTCCGGTCACATTGTAGTAACCGGGATAGCGCCAACTCATCGGCGAATAGTAGAGGCCCACATGCAGCCCCGCTTTTCTAACCGCATCGGTGTATTCCTTGATCAAGTCCCGGCCAAGATGCTTAACGCTGTTCCAACTGTTGGGATGCTTGCTGTCAAACAAGGCATAGCCGTCGTGGTGCCTCGCAGTCAGCACCGTGTATTGCATGCCCGCATTTTTCGCCAGCTCCGCCCATTTCGAGGGATCGAATTTGGCAGCCGTGAATCCAGTCTCCGAATCTTCCGCGCGAGTTCGGTAGTCCTCCGGAGAAATCGCCTTGGTGTGCATGACCCACTCGTTGCCCTTGTCGATTGCGGAATAAACTCCCCAATGGATGAACATCCCAAACTTGGCGTCCAGATACCATTTCATGGCACTGTGCGGAAGGTTCGTCACCCCGCCTTCGGATTTTTGGGCTGGCACGACCAGATCCACGAATTCCTGCACAGTCGGTTCCGGGGCTTCTCCAAGATATTCCAGTTCCACCGAATCGGCGTAGGCCTTGCCCGGTCCGGAAGAATGCTTCAGCGTGATCAAAAGCGTGTCACAAGCATGCGCCGACGTGAATTCCACTGCGATCCGGGTGTAGTCTGTCAGCACACTAGCAACCGATACCGGTGAGCCGCCGAAATCTTTGGCGGAGAGTTCGATTTGCTCGGAACCTGCGTCGGTTTTGACCCACGCCGACAAGCGATAGCGGCTGTTTGGGCGGATCGTGACTTCCTGGCTGCAATTCGCGCTTTCCGGCCCCAAAGCCACCGCGTGCTGGCCCGCATGGGCGTTTTTGGAAATTTCGGCACGCTTCGTCCTCCAGTTTTTCCAACCGCGCAGGGTTCCGGATTCAAAATCCGGATTGATCAGCCTGACGTCGTTAGATGCTCTGGGAGCCTTCTCTGCAAAGGCACTTGTGGCCATGGCAGCAGCTATGAAAACGAAAATGATGTAAAATTTGCTAGGTAAAGGCATATCGATAAGGTTTTAGCCAGCTCGGAATGGTGTGTGGAGTCTCTTGAGATCCAAGTTATGAACCTACCAAGTATCCGTGCGGAAGGGCGAGGCGGGGAGACCCGCGCCGTTGTAGAGATTGCAATCCGGGTTATCAGCCCATGCATAGCGCGTGGCGACCGGCGACTTCACTGCGGGACTGGACACGACGACCCGGCCGCCAACAATGCGCGCTTCGGCGGGAATCCATTTTTGATCCGCTCCAGCGATGACAAAGCCCTTCAGATCCTCTCCCCGCGCAACCAGACCTCCATCGGTGTGGGTGAAGGAAAGTGTCATCTCGTTGCCACTGATTTTGAAGCCAGCCGGCAGCGGGCCAGAAAACGGAATTTTCTCACCGTAAACGCTGGCACGCGCCCAGAGCGCAAGCCGCTGCCCGACGGGCACTTTGTCCTTCGGGTGAATCTGCGAGGGATCTCCAATATCAATCGTGACTGCCATTCCCGAGTTAGGAACGGTCGTGAGACAGCGCAGCATGCTTTCGCGCATGAAAGCCCAATCCGTCTCCGCGCCAATGCCGCCTTTCACCTTGATATAGTTTGGCAGCTGCACCCAAGCGAAGGGAAAATCCCCCAGTCCCCAGCGTTGGCGCCAATCTTGAATCAGAAGCGGAAGTTGGGTGGCGTAGAGTTTTGAAAATTCACCATGGGCATTATTTTCACCCTGATACCAAATTGCGCCGCGGATTGCATAGGGAATGATCGGCGCAATCATGCCGTTGAACAGATTGGCCGGGTAATTCTTATGTTCGCGCGGATGCACCGGTATCTCCGGCGGGTCGCCCGGTGCTTTCCCTTCCGATTTTCGCGCTGCGGAGTTCTGCTTCCAGAGTTCCATGCGCGTTTGGTATTGGGCTTGGGCTGCGACATCGTCATAGGGCACCTTCAACTTTTTCTCCCAAGGGCGGAAGACGGGCTTAAGCTCCTTCTTCCCTTCCTGTGCTGACAAGCTGGTCCACCCTTCGATGGGTGTGGCACCCACCGCGGCGGTGATCAGGCCCACTGGGACCCCGAGATTTTGATGCAAATCACGTCCGAAAAAATAAGCGGCTGCCGAGAACCCTCCCGCGGTTTCTGGACTGCAAAGAATCCATTTCCCCTCACAGTCCTTCTGAGGAGTCACCGTCTCGCGGCGCTTCACAGCAAAAACGCGGATCTGCGGGAAATTTGCTGAAGCACTCTCCTTGGACGGATCCAGCGAGTTATTCACGGTGAGCGCCATGTTCGACTGACCGGACCCGAGCCACACTTCACCCACGAGAACATCACGAATGGTTAGCGTATTGTTGCCTTTGACGACCATGGTGAACGCGCCACCGACTTCGAGATTGTCTAACTTAACACTCCACGTGCCGTCGGCAGCGGTCTGGGTGGATTTGCTTTGGCCGGCGATGCTCACGGTGATGATTTCCCCAGCGTCCGCCCAGCCCCACACCGGCACTAACATCGCACGTTGCAACACCATGTGGTCGGAAAACAGCGCGGGCATTTTCACATCCGCCCTAGCAGTGAACGGATGCACAAAGACAAGCGAACAGATCGTGGTAGCGATCCAAAAGGCGCGGATGTGTTTCATGCGTGATGAATTCTGAGTTGGGTTCCAGGCTACCGTTTGGCAGGTTATTGCCCGAACACCCGGACCCGGAACACCGCTGCAGGAGCACCGTGGGTGGCGAGCACCCGCAAGGTAAGGCTTTTCGTTAGTATCAAATCATCCGGCCGCCACTCGTGGCTCGCACCATGGTGATTGCGGACCGAATGGACGATTTTTCCACCGTCATCTACCAAATCGAAATCCTTCACCATGAACGGCACCACTTCTTCGGGATGCGTCATGAGCACGGATTCCATCGGATGATCCCAGTCAGGATCGAATTCGATCCGCACGCGAGCCAGCGCGACCGGCGCGTCCCAGTCGAGTCGAAGTTCCGGCTCAACATCAGCGGGATCAGCGACCCACGCGTTCGGCGCCGTGGTAGGGCGGGCGGGGCCGTGCACGAGTTGGGTG
>JBEGOB010000378.1:0-15549 GCA_041182265.1 Verrucomicrobiota bacterium
CATGATTACTCGTCTATTTTCAGCAGCTTTGCGTGGAGTCGATGCCCAAGAGGTCGAGGTGGAGGTGAATGCCCGTGGTGCGGACAAGCCGATTGTTATCATCGTGGGAAAGACTTAACCCGATTTGCAAACCATTGATATTCATAATTTTACATCAATGGTAGCGGGGTGGATTTTAAGGGTCGTTTTTGGGGTGCGTTTTGATTGGTGGGCCTACTGTCGGTATGTTCCACGGACCCTCCAAGCGTGAGTTTTCCTAGTGACTTCCGATGCGGTTTTTTCAGTATTTGGATGCTAGGATCATGCTCGGTGATGATGTAGATTTTCCTGTCTTCGATGTGGTAGGTGCTCAAGATTCGGTCACCATGTTCGAGAGCCTCGTTGTTGGCGGTTTTGATGTTGTTACAGAGGCCTCCCCACTCGCCGCAGTGGTGTCACCACATCAGCTTGGTGAGGTCGATGGCTTGTTCATCGGCCCACTGGGTGACGGCCGCAGTCGCGTAGGTTTTGCCGAGTTCGAATTTGGGTTCGAGGATGTTTATTGTTTGCTGGATTTTCGAAGGGGTTTTCGCCTTTCATGTCAGTTCGGGCATTCTGGCATGGATTGCATACATCGGTATGTATGCTTCTTCTGATGGCAACCGCCATGCGACGGCGGGTGACCGTCTGGCAGAATTGCAATCAGTCGATCACGGATTTGGAGCGGCACCTCCGCCGCAGCGTCACACGGATCATCAAGTTTTTCCTTCATCGTTCAAAAGACGAACAGCGCAATCGCTGTCTCGCCCGCATTGACGAGGCGCAAAAGAACTGGAAGGTGCCGTCGCATGGAGGAGGCCGATCATACGAGTCTCTTCGGCTTCTTTCCAAGAGTCGTCGCCTATCCGGTCGTCCTGTTGTTTGGCTGGGTCGCCAGCGCACTGCTCCACCAAAGCTGGAAGCTGCGCCGGGATAGGAGGAAGTGAAATCCAGTTGACCTTGGCGCGGCACAGCGATGAAGCAGCCTCACTCGTTCCCGGCCACTGCGTCACGCGCCGCGGCGAGCTTTCGCTCATGGTCGGCTTCGGCGGCTCCCGCCTGCACCAGTCGCTCCTCGACACTTCTTCCCTCTTCATCCTCGTTGTCATCGAATTCCACGGCAGCTTCCTGCCCGGATGTTCCAGAGATCGGGTTCCAGCGTTCCGACTCAGGCACGGATTCCAAGGATGCCGGTTCGGCCCAGCTCGTCAGTTCCCGCTCCGCCTCGTCCCAATCAGCTTGCGACGCATCCGCCGCCTCCCGACCATCGATCTCCGCCAGTTCGGAAGCGCGATTGCGAATCATTTCGTAGCTGATCGTACCGACGCCGTTTCCATGGATCATGATCGCGCCTTCGCGCAGTGGTTTTGTATTCATTCTCTTTCCTTCCTTTTGATCAAGCATGGAGCGTTTTCCGGAATGGAGCAATGAGATGAAACCCTACCTCTGCTCCACACCTGACGATGTCTGGAGAGATTTAAGCACCCACGCATAACGTTCATCAAAGAGCTCGCGGTCACGCTGGAATTTGAGGCTTTGCTCAGCCGTTTCGGCGATGCATTGAGCGTGCAGGACGAGAATCTGTTTGCGGGTCACGCTGTCCGTCAAACTCCCGATCGTGTGAAGCGCCCCGAGCATTCTCAGCAAGATCGAGAGATTGCCCTCCGCGCTGCCGCGAATCTGGTCAAAGGATTCCGCAACGAGGCTGGCAAAGGTCGGTCCGATGGCAATGACTCTCAATTCTCTGTCCTCAAACCGGTGCGAGGACGGGATGTCCCTGGCCGCCAGGCGGGAAAGGATCGCCGCCAGGTAGTCCACGCACATTACTGCGGTCGTCGTGTCATTGACGCCGGGAGAGAGTGCCTTCAGGGCCATGTCCACCAACTGCCTGATACCAAAGCCGGTGTCCTGCTCCACCGTGCGGTGTCGGTCGATGCCATACGCGTTTTGCAACTCGGCGATCACTCCCTCGTCGGGCGGGTGATCTTGAGCCAGCGAGACCAGCGGCGTGTCCTGGACCACAAACTCCCCAATGCCTCGCTCCATCCGGACGATGGCCTTCTGCGCCTTTGCCGCCCGCAGGAGCGTGTCGTTATCGGCGCCCTGGATGTAACCGTTGCCGGGTGCGGGAACGGCCTGCCATCTCCCTTCCGGCATGAGACCGCGGGCGTGCTCCACTCCTTCACTTTTCGCTTCCTCGCCGAGTTTGCCGGGGAAAAGCCTGTCGATCGACTCAAGCGTCTCTCGCGCGACTGAAGCGATGATGGTGGAAGCCTGAATCGAGGCGGCGATGTGATGGATGAAATAAATGAGCGCGCCGATGCCGCCGATTGCCAGAATTACGGCGAACGACACCGCCAGGCTTGGAACAAATCCGCCGTCGTCTCCGCTGCGGATGGCGCGCAGGACAATCAGGCAATAGGTGAAAATGCCGGTGAAGATTCCGAGCACGACCTGCACGACCCGATCCCCCATGAAGTTCCGCAGGATGCGCGAGGTGTATTGGCTGGAGGCCAGAGCCAGCGTCACCAGGGTCATGGAAAACGCAACCCCCACCACGGTCATCATCGAACCGGCAATCGTGGACAACATGCCCCGCGCACCCTCCGCGCTGACACCAAACAGGCGTGGCCAGCGGGCAAGCCATTGTCCGCTCCAGTTGGAGTCCAATTCGATCAATGCGACCGCGAAAACAATGCTCAACCCCAGAATCACGGAGGGCACAAACCAAAAGCTCGACCGCAGATTGCTCCAAATCCGTTTGATCCTATTCATGGCTCAACTTTCCCTCGGTGAGATTCGGCCTCAAATTTCTTCGCGGATGCCCTGCAATTCCTTGAGGCGCTCCTTGCTGACTTCCGGGTAACTTAACCCAAGTTCCTTCATGTTCTCGAGGATAATGTGCGAAACGATCAACCGGGCATTCTTCTTGCTGTCGGCGGGCACGACATGCCACGGCGCGTCCGCAGTGCTGGTCGCCGACAGGCATTTCTCGTAGGCTTCCATGTAATCGTTCCAGCGCTTCCTCTCGCTCACGTCCGCGAGGCTGAATTTCCAGTTCTTGTCCGGCTCGTCGATCCGATCGAGGAAGCGTTCGCGTTGCTCGTCCTTCGACAGGTGAAGGAAGAATTTGATGATCCGGGTGCCATTGCGGTGGAGATGCGCCTCGAGATCCACGATGGAACGATAGCGTTCCTCCCAAATCGCCTGCCCTTCGATCGACCCGGCCGGCAGCTTCTGTTTTTGAAGCAGCTCCGGATGGACGCGGACGATGAGCACCTCCTCGTAGTAGGATCGATTGAAGATGCCGATCCGGCCGCGTTCCGGCAACCGGCGTGTCGTGCGCCAGAGAAAGTCATGATCGAGTTCTTCGGCGCTTGGCTGTTGGAAACTGAAAACCTGGCACCCCTGCGGATTGACGCCCGACATGACGTGCCGGATGGCCCCGTCCTTGCCTGCCGCGTCCATCGCTTGAAAAATGATCAAAACCGCTTGCCGGTCGGACGCGTAGTGCATTCGCTGCGTTTCGCTAAGCTCTTCTACGTGGCCCTTCAGCAGTTTATGGTATTCCTTCTTTGATTTGAAAAGTGGCTCCACCTTCGTCGGCCACTTCTTTAGATCGACCTTGTCGCCGGGAGGCACCCTGAAATCCTTGGATTTGATTTGACGCTTCATGACTCCTTTCAAATCGGCTTCAATGGGCATGCTCGCGGGATGCCGGTTCCTCGGTCCAATATCCCGGAAGTTCGTAATGCCGGTGCAGATCGGTCTCGTAGTCCCGAGTGAGCAGAGATTCCTCTGTGTATTCCGGTGATTGTTTGATCGCTTCGCGGGAGAGATTGACGAAGACTTTCGATTCGTCCCAGCTAACCCGATCGATCCAATGGGGGGAAACCAGTACCTTTTTCCCTGGCCACCAGTTCCGCGTGTCGACCACCAGATAACGAATCGCCCACGTCTCGTCATCAATGATGAAATCCTCGACGTGACCGATCTCGCCGTCCGTGGCTTCGATGTGATAACCGCATACATGGTCCGTGCTGCGCAAATGAGCATCCCACTTCTTATCACTTTCGGAGGGCTGTTTCCATTGTTCACGGTTGCTCACCGGGTATGGATATACCCCCCAACTGTAGAGTCCTCCCCAATACATCGGGTATCCATAATACCCGTAATAGGACTCCTCGAATTGGCGGGAGACGGGCTTGTCACTTTCCAACGACGGGCTCTCCTCAATCTGTTTCTTGCTCAGGTCAATCGCGATGTGCTTTTCGGCTTTAATCGCGGCGACCAGTGCATAGGGCGAAATCAGCACCTGCCTGCCCCTAAGCCAATTCCCGGTGTTGGCGACCAAATAGCGAACAGTCCAGTGCCGGTCATCGAAGTAAAATTCCTTCACCTCCCCGAATTCCCCGTCGAGGCTGTCCAGTTTGTAATCCTTCAGCGTTTTGGCTTTGTTTAACATAATAATTCTTTCTTGTTTGATGTTTCGATTTTGTTCGCTGCCGGCGTCCGACCGAAGATGTATTTGTAAAAAGCCGTTTCGTCTGATCGGCACGGTGGCCTACAATCGAATTTGCGTCATCGGGCGCGTTTATGCCATGGGGCGTAACCCCACCTTGCGGGTGCGGGAGCGGCAGCCCACCCGACGTCTTGCAACGGGATCCTGTGCGTTAACGAGCTTGCCACCGGCAACGACATAAGGCCGCAATCCGGGCCCTTTTCATAGAGCCCCCAATTGTCTTTGAGCATGTTTATTTGGAAGGACCGACGCGAATCACGCATTTGCCAAAATTGTCTCCAGCCAGTATGCCAATGAAGGCTGCGGGGGCTTTTTCCAATCCATCCACGATGTCCTCGCGATAGTGGATTTTCCCTGCCTTGAGCCAGCCACCCATCTCAGCGGCGAATTCTGGATAGAAGGACCCAAAATCCTCGAAGATGATGAAGCCGCGCATGGTGATCCGCTTGCGCAGGATTTGACCCATCAGGTGGCCCAATCGATCCGGACCTTCGGGAAGGCTTGTGACATTGTATAGCGAGACCAGGCCGCACACGGGCACGCGCGCCCCGGTGTTGAGCTGAGGGAGGACCGCGTCAAAGACCTTGCCGCCAACACTCTCGAAATAGACATCGATGCCATCAGGAGTTGCAGCGACCAACTCATCGCTGAAGTCGGCGGAATGATGATCCAGGCAAACATCCAAGCCGAGAGTCTTCACCGCGTATTCACATTTCACCGCGCCACCTGCGATGCCGACCACCCTGCATCCGAGAATCTTTCCAATCTGGCCGACGGTGGCACCCACGGGTCCGGTGGCGGCTGCGACAACGAGAGTTTCTCCCGCTTTCGGCTTGCCGATCTTTGTGAGACCGGCCCATGCAGTGAATCCCGGCATCCCTGTCACACCCAAGGCCCAAGACGGATGCTGCGGATCACTGCCCAGGGAAGTGACGCCTTCTCCATTTGAGATGGCGTAGTCTTGCCAGCCGTTTGCACTCAGAACCCACTCGCCTTTCTTGAAGCCATCGAGCTTGGAAATCTCCACTTGGGCTACGGTTCCACCAACCATCACTTCGCCAATTCCGACAGGCGGTGCATACGACGGAGCATCGCTCATCCGCCCGCGCATGTAGGGATCAAGCGAAAGGAACTCCGTGCGTAGCAACATCTCACCCGCTTGAGGCGAAGGGACATCTTCGGTTTTGAGAGTCAATGTGCTCTCTTTCGGCGCACCTTCAGGTCGTTTTGCGAGAACGAGGCGGCGGTTTGTCGTGTTCGTCTGTTTCATGATAACGTGTGTTGTTCGATTTCCGCTCACAGTTCCTGGCTTGTGGGCCGGAACAGGATTTCGTTGATGTCCACATCATCCGGCTGGCTCATTGCATAGACCACCGCCCGCGCAAATGAGTCGGCGGGAATCGCACAGCCCTCATAGAATTTCAGGATGCCAACGGCGGACTCATGATCCGTGATGTGGCTTGGCAGTTCGGTATCGACCGCGCCCGGCGAGATCACCGTGGTGCGGATGTTGTAGGGCTTCACCTCCATGCGCAGCCCTTCGGACAAGGCCCGCACCGCGTGCTTGGTCGCGCAGTAAACCGCTCCGAGCGGCATGACCCGGTGACCAGCCACCGAGGAAACATTGATGATGTGTCCGGCCTTTTGTTTCGTCATGTAGGGCAATGCCGCCGCGATCCCGTAGAGCACGCCCTTGATGTTGATGTCGATCATGTTGTCCCACTCGTCCACCTTGAGGAACTCAAGGGGCGATTGTTGCATCAGACCCGCATTGTTGAGCATGACATCGATGCGCCCGTATTTCTCCACGGCTGCTTCCACCAAGTTTTTCACCTGGTCGCACTGGGTGACATCGGTCTCCACGGCGATCGCTTTGCCGCCGGCGCCGTTCAATTCATGGGCCAATTTCTCGAGGCGCTCGATGCGGCGTGCGCCGAGCACCAAGGTGGCGCCTTGAGCGGATAGAAGTCGTGCGGAGGCTTCGCCGAGCCCACTGCTCGCGCCTGTAATCACTACGACTTTGTTTTTGATGTTATCGTTCATGGTTGTTCTTGGGTTCAGATTTGCGGAGTATTTGATCTCGGCTACCGCTAACAAAGCGTTCGCGAATTCACTTCACCCAGACTGCGCCGTTGATGGCTGCATCGCGATGGGGTGTAACCCTACCGGATGGCTGAGACGGTCGTCCGTTATGTCGTCAAACCCATGCTGATCGGGGCTCTAACAGATATGCTCTTGCCACGCGAGGAGGCGCAGGGCATTCAGGACGACCACAATGGTGCTGCCTTCGTGCAGGACAACGGCAACGCTCAGCGGGATGATGCCAAAGCCCGGGGCAATCAGGAGCAAACCAATGACGCCGAGCGCGATGATGAGGTTCTGGCGGATGATGCGCGCGCTGGCGCGGCTCAGGCCGATGGCAAAGGGCAGCTTGCCGAGATCGTCGCCCATGAGCACGACGTCAGCGGTTTCCAAAGCGACCACGGTGCCGCCCGCGCCCATCGCCACGCCGACCGAGGCTGCGGCCAGTGCGGTAGCATCGTTCACGCCGTCGCCGATCATGGCGATGACGCCGTGACCGTGTTGGAGTTCCTAGATCAAGGTCAGCTTGTTTCCCGGCAGCAACTCCGCGCGCACATCGGTGATTCCCGCATGTTCCGCGACGCGTTGGGCCACGGAGGCGTTGTCGCCCGTGAGCATCACCAGCCGCTCGATGCCCTGCGCCCGCAGCCGTTGTATCACCTCTTTGACTTGGGCGCGTGGCTCATCGGCGAGGGCGATGACGCCGATGAATTTTCCCGCGCGTCGAATGATCACCGTGGTTTGTCCTTCGTCTTCGAGCTTGGCCACGGTATCGGCTAGCGGCTGGCCTTTTTCGGCCGCAGGATCGCCCGCAAAGGCCCGCATGGCTCCGACAAGGACTTCCGCACCTTCGACTTCCGCCTGAATGCCTTTGCCAGCGGATGACTGGATTGTTCTTCGACCGCAGCGGCGATGCGCAGCACCTCGTTCTCCGACGTGCCTTCAAAGCCGATGACTTCAGTGACCGCGAAACAACCGGTGGTGAGCGTGCCGGTTTTATCCAGCGCCACGGTCTTCAGATGTCCGAGGTTTTCCAAATGCACACCGCCTTTGATCAGCACTCCGCGACGTGCCGCCTGGGCAATGCCTGCGAGCACGGCAGCAGGTGTTCCGATGGCCAGCGCACAGGGTGACGCAGCCACGAGCCGCAACATGCCGCGATAAAAACTCGCGCTCCATGTCCAGCCAAACACGAGTGGTAACAGCACGATGACGAACAGCGTGCCGATGAGCACCGCTGGCACAAAACACCGCGCAAGTGTCTCGGTGAAGCGTTGCGTCGGGCTTTTTTGCTCCTGCGCCTCAGCGACGAGCTGCATCACGCGGGCGAGCGTGTTGTCGCGGGCCGCCTCAGTGTTCATCACAGTTTGACTTCCGCCGTTTGGTTGATGTCTGCATATACTACGTCAAGTTTGCCAGAACTCGGTCATCCCCCGGTCCCTCCGGCACCTCGTCAATGAGCCGCTGCATGGCGTTCACCTTTGATCCGATGAAGAGGACGTTCAGCAGATCAATTTCATCACGAGTGGCTCCCGATGTCCGGATTTTCAAGTCCCCTGATCCCCATCCAAGGAGCCAGTGCCGGAAAATATCATCGCGATGCTTCTCCAGCCCCATGCCCTGCGTGTTGTAGCTGTTTGAGCCGCTGCCGAAGAGCATCTTGTGGGTGAGTTGCCCGGGCGTGACCTCCCAGTAGCTCAGACGGTCGAAGCCAAAAATCGTGAAAACCCAGGTGATGAACATCAGTGTTGAGAACCAGAAATAGGCTCCCATGGTGAGATGGATGGTGAGGTTGCCAAACCATAGGAACACCTCGTCCCACCAGCCGAGATAGGCCAGGACGACAGTCAGCAGCCCTCCTCCCATAATGACCATTCCCGATGCCAGGCCGCGCATGGAGATGTTCGTGATCAGGATGGTCAGGAACAGCGTGAGGAAATAGAACACACCGAGGTTGTTGCCGGGATAGACCCACTCCAGCACCTGCCCGGCGGACTCAAGTTGCTGCGGCTTGCCATGCCAGTAGGTGAGCGCAGCCATCACATAACCCACCACCCAGACCGGCCATCAGAACAGCAGCGAGGAGTGACTGTAGATGCGAATGCTTGTTTGCCCCTGATGGCGATGGGGTTCGACTGGCGCCGCCGGGCTTGCTTCTTCATGAATCCGATGAGAGCGGGCAGCGACGGTCGCCTCGTTAGGAGTCGGCCCATCGGTATGGTTCATCATAGTGAGTGTTTTTTCGAGTTTGTGACAGCCGTCAGTCTTCCACGGCGAAGCCGACTTTGAGTGTCACCTGCCAGTGTTGGATTTTACCTTTGGCGATATTGCCACGCGTTTCGACGATCTGGAACCACGACAGTTTTTTCACGGTTTTGTGCGCATGCTTAATGGCTTTTTGAACCGCGTCCTCGATGGATGAGGTCGAGGTTCCGGTGAGTTCGATCTGTTCATAGACTTGGTCTTCCATACGATCACTTTGGATGCTTAGTCACGGGCGCGCCATGGGGTGTTACCCTACCGGTCGCTTTGACTGATTTGATAGAGCGCGAACCTTATGCTCGATGAGTCACCGTTCAAAGTGAGAACGAAGGGTGACGGTTCTGACTTGTTCGCATTCAAAGTTTCACCTTCCGCAGCCGCAGGGCGTTCGTGATGACGGACACGGAACTCAAACTCATCGCGGCACCTGCGATGACTGGGCTGAGAAGGAGCCCGAAGAATGGATAGAGCACGCCGGCGGCGATGGGAATGCCGAGCGCGTTGTAGAGGAATGCGAAAACGAGGTTCTGGCGGATGTGACTCATGGTCGCGCGGCTGAGGCGGATGGCTTGGGCGATTCCCCGGAGGTCGGCTTTCACGAGCGTGATGCCCGCGCTTTGCATGGCGATGTCGGTGCCGGTGCCGGTGCCGGTGCCCATGGCGACGCCGACTTCCGCCTCACTGAGGGCGGGCGCGTCGTTGATAACATCACCGGCCACGACGACGTGTTTGCCCTCGCTGCCTTGCCATCTTCCTGCAGTTTCACGGCGGAGGCTTCCAGCGTTTCCAAATCGCTGACCTTTTCATCTCGCAGGAAATCCGGTTTTCCCACCATCACCACGCGCTCGCCCACGGTGCCGGCTACCCCGCCAGCACGGTCGGCACGAAGATGGCTGCGACCTTGTCGGCGAGACCCTGGATCGGCGCGCGACTGCGCTGTGCCTCGGTCACCATCGCCACGATCTGACCCAACAAGGTGTCGTTGCCGACGCGTTCGGCCTTCATGACGAAACTGCCTGTGCCGTTGACAGTGCCACCGGTCACCTTGTCGCCGACGGCTTTCTCCACGGGGAGTGACCTTCGACGATCTCGCCATCCACGGGCACCTTGTCCCCGGGCACGACGCGCAACCAGTCGCCGACTTTGACCTGATCGAGCGGGGCTCCATGATCGCAACCCTCGGCGACTTGTCGCGCCGTGGGCGGGGCTAGATTGAGCAAGGCCTTGATGGCGCTGCCGGTCCGGCTGCGGGCACGGAGTTCGAGTATCTGGCCTAACAGCACTAAGGCCGTGACCATGGCAGCAGCTTCAAAATAGAGCGCCACCTTGCCATCATGGCGCATGGTGTGCGGGAAGATGTTAGGCAGCAGCATGGCGACGGTACTAAAAACAAACGCCGCGCCCACCCCGATGGCGATCAGGGTAAACATATTGAGATTCCAACTGACGATCGAGCGCCAGCCACGTTGGAAGAACGGCCAACCCGCCCAGCAGACCACCGGCGTGGAGAGTGCGAACTGGATCCAACGCGACACATCGACGGTCCCCCAAGGCTGCCGGCCTAACGGCGTAATCATGTGCGCCATCGCCAGGAGGAACACCGGCAATGCCAGCGCCGCGCCGATCCAGAAGCGCCGCGTCATGTCCTTGAGTTCGGCGTTTTCTCCCTCATCCGCGCCTGCGGTCGCATCCATCGGTTCCAGCGCCATGCCACACTTCGGACAGGGGCCAGGATGATCCTGCTGTATTTCCGGGTGCATCGGGCAGGTGTAGATCGTTTTTCCCTTGGCTTCCGCCGCCGGCTTTGTCATCTCGCAATCTGCTAGAAATTTCTCCCTGCAATGCTCGCTGCAAAAATAGGACGTCTGCCCGTCGCGCGCTGCGTGCAGCGAAGTTTCCTCGTCCACTGTCATTCCACATATCGGGTCTTTAGCCATGATTCTCGAAGTTTAAAAACGAATCGTGAAACCCGCACCGACACCAAAGTTCGAATCCCAAAGGGCGGTTGCGGAGAGCGACTGCGTGAGCGTGTAGCTGAGCCCGGCCTGATAGAACCATTGCTCGCGGGTGTCGTATTCCACGTCGACGAAGATCCCGATGCGCGGGGTGAGCATGAGTTCGCGCATCACTTGGATCTGCGCCTCGCCATCCGAGTCGATCCAGGCGGAGGATAGGAAATTCCCCGGAAGCAGGTAGCGGATGCCGGCGATGAGGTGCTGATCCTCCGCCGTGAAATCATTGCCCTCGGCATAAACCCCGGCAAAGACGGTGGTGAATCGGTTGAAATATCGGCCGTAGGTGAGTTCGCCTTCCCAGTCGGTGCCCTCGACTCCATCCCAACCGGCCTCCCACCCCAGCGAGAAGACATTGAGTAAACTCGAAACCGTGAGATCGCCCTGCGTCATGTTGCTCAGCAGATCCGCATGACCATAGAAAAACACCGGACTGGCATCATCATAAATCCCATCCCTAACTGCCTGCGTCGCCGAATCCGGGGTGAATCCCTCGTATTTCACCACCCGGGCCATGCCGCTCATCATGTGATAGAGCAAGTGGCAGTGGAAAAACCAGTCGCCCGGTTCGTTGGCCATAAACTCGATGACGGTGGTGGACATCGGCTCGACGATCACGGTGTGCTTGAGCGGGGCATGGTCGCCCTGGCCGTTGATGACGCGGAAGAAGTGTCCGTGCAGGTGCATCGGATGATGCATCATGGTGCGGTTGATCATGATGAATCGTACCACTTCGCCTTCGCGGATCCGGAGGTCATCGTCCGGAGCCAGCGGTCGGTTGTTCAGCGTCCAGACATAGCGTTTCATATCGCCATCCAGCGTGAGCCGGAATTCCCGCCGTGGCGCGCTTGCGGGAAATGCCGTGGGTTTGGGCGAGCGCAGTTTCTGATAGGGTGCGAACGGGCGCAGGGGCGACATGCCATCGGTCGCGAGCAGCGGATGGCTGGCGGCATCCTCCCGTAGCAGGAAATCATACCAAGCCGGTGGATTCTGCGGGGGCGGCATGGCCGCCATGTCGTGCTTTATCGCGGGCATGGCCGCGTCGTTGCCAGTGTCCATCGCACCGCCGTGCCCCATTGCCGCGTGATCCATCGCGGGCATGGGAGTCATCGCCATTTGACGGTGATCCATGCCATTCATAGGCATTTTCATGTCCATCTCCATGTTCATGCCGGGACGGTCGAATTCCCCCGCATCCACCTGGCGGTCGGGCATGCCCATCACGCCTGACGGACTCAGCGCGAATGCGGTTTTGGGCGAGAATCCCATCATCGTGTCGTAAAGAAACGGCTTCGGCAGCGCGGCTGCGTAATGCCTCTTGCCCGTGCCGATCCACAGCGAGGTGTGGCCCGAACCATCGTGGGCGGTGGCGCGGAATTCATACGCGCCGTGTGCCGGGACTTTGACGAGAACGTCATAGGTTTCCGCAACTCCCATGAGGAGTGGTTGGTCCATCTTTACCGGACGGACGGGCTGGCCATCGGCCGAAACAATCGTCACCGGTCCGCCAGCGTAGTGGAGGTGGAAAAACGTCGACGCCGAACCATCAATCACGCGGAGCCGAATGGTTTCTCCGGGTTTGGCAGTCAGAACATTTTCGCGTTTTCCATTCGTGAGAAACGCGTCGTAGGCGACATCCGCGAGATCCATGGCAGGCATACGCATCGCCTCCCGGCCGAGGAAGGCGCCGATCTTGCCGGTTTTCGCCGCACCCAGCAGACTCTGGCTGCTGTGCTTTCTGATCCCGAAGAATTCCGATCCGCGACGGAGCTTGCGGAGGACTTCATGCGGGTCGTCATTCGTCCAATCCGAGAACAGCACGACATGCTCGCGATCCGCGCTGCTGACTCGACCTTTCGGCTGGATCACAATGGCTCCATAGACGCCCCGTTGCTCCTGGAGATGGGTGTGGGAGTGATACCAGTAGGTCCCGCTTTGCCGGATCGGAAAACGGTAGGTGAAAGTCGTGCCCGGCTGGATCGGCGGGAAACTGATATAAGGAACGCCGTCCATGCCCGGTGGGACCAGCAGGCCATGCCAATGGATGGACGAAGAAACGTCCATGGCATTGTGGACGCGGATCACCGCGGTATCGCCCTCCGTGAAACGTAAAACAGGGCCGGGAATACCACCATTGACGGTCATCGCGGTCACCGGCTTTCCCGCGACATCCATCTGTTGCTCCGCGATGGTTAGATTATGCTCGAGCTCTTTCGCGTTGGCGAAAGTAGGGAAAAAAAATGCAAGCGGGATAAGCAACAGGCGTATCGAATTCATCGCGTTGTAGGGGTTTGCCGGACTTTCACCCGCAGCATCCTCCAGATCTGCCTTCCGGCTTGGCATCGACGGGAGCGCTCAGGAATTTCTGCCGGCACTCCTCGCTGCAAAAGTAGGATGTCTCCCCATCGCGTTCGGCGTGGAGGGCGGTGCCGGTGTCCACTGTCATGCCACAGATCGGGTCGATCGCTTCGGTGATTGATGGGTTCATGGTGATGTTCATTTAATGGTTTGTTAGTTTTTTAGTCCCGAGTTTTGAATATCTATTTTCTCGAAAGCTTGTTGATCGCGACAACCAAAAGCACCACCAACAGGATGCCGATCACTGGCCAAATCCACGTCCCTCCGCCCATCCAGCCATTCATCCAGTTGTTCGCGTGATTCATGAAATTTTGTCTTTAGCTGGAATTGATGCGCGGGATCGAATGATCATGGCTGAAGGTCCTTGTGACCCATGATCAACCACCTTGATATATTCCATCAGCAACCTTGATTCTGCAATAGGGTGAAACACTACCTTGGTGCGATCCATAGCGTGAAACCTGGCGGATCTTGACCCGGCATGAAAAATCAAGGCACAATGGTCCTGCATGAGAAGCATCCGGTGGAAAAATGCGATGTCAACTTGGTGCCACGATCCGAGGCGGGCAAAAGCGTGGAGAATCGTCAAAGCGACGCGACAGCGCTGGACGGAAGTGGACGGCGACCAGCGTGCCGCGGCATTTGCCTTCTATCTGCTGCTTTCGCTTTTCCCCGTTGCCGTCCTGTCTGTGACCGCGGGATCGCTATTCGTGGAGCGCGAGGTTGTGGTCCGCGAATTCATCGGCTGGGCAGATCAATACACTCCACTGACGCCCCAACAGCGGGAGGGGGCCTTGTCATCCATCCACGGCTTGCTTGAGTCACGCGGAAAAATCAACGTGGCGGCGGTGGCGATGTTGGTGTGGGGCGCGCTGAAGTTTCTGCGTGCCTTGATCCGCACGACGAACCGGATCTGGCACTCGCCCACATACAGTTGGTGGCGGCTGCCGTTGAAGAGCCTGGGTTTGCTCGGCATCACTGCGAGCGCCGCGGTGATCGGCATCCTGCTGCCTGCGGCGGCGCGATTCGCCCGGAACTGGTTAACCTCGTATCTCGGATTCCCCCAGTGGACGTTCGAGCTGGTTTTCAGCATCATCCCATGGCTTGTGCTGTTTTACGGCATCGTCATGATTTACAAAATAGCTCCAAGCCGGCGCACCCGGTTTACCGAAGTCTGGCTCGGCGCGTTGGTCGTGACGGTCCTGCTGTGGCTTGGTGGAATCCTGTTTTTGGTTTACGCGACGAATATCGCCAATTTCAACGTGCTCTATGGTTCGCTGGGCGGCATCGTGGCGTTCCTGCTGTGGGTCTATCTATCAAGCTCTGCCTGCGTGTTGGGAATTTGTTTGAATGCGGCGCGGGCGCAGATCCGGAACCCGGCCGTCGACCCGCCTGATCACTCCTCCCAACCAAATACCAATCTCACATGAAAATTCCCGAATGGCTGCCAGACTCCAAGCAGCCCGTGCGTCCCGAGGTCGGTGTTCCGGCGCCGATGATCGCGCACCTGACCGATCCGTTCATGCGGTTTTCCCACGTCGAGGCGGCGGGTGGTGTGGTCCTGTTGGCCTGCACCATCCTTGCTCTGGCGATGGCCAATTCTCTCTGGGCCGCGGCAGTTGCTTCGTTCTGGCACATGCCGATTGGCTTCAAGGTCGGCGCGGCCGGCATTCACATGTCGCTGCTCGATTGGATCAACGACGGACTGATGACGGTTTTTTCTTCCTAGTCGGGTTGGAAATCAAGCGCGTGCTGGTCCATGGAGAATTGCGTAATCTGCGCAACGCCGTTCTTCCAGCGGCTGCCGCACTGGGCGGAATGGTGGCACCTGCGGCCATCGATCTATTACTGGAGCATGGCAAGCCCGGAGCAGATGGCTGGGCGTCCGCGCCATCGCGATCTACGTGGTCATCGGCGCCGGCATCTGGCTGGTGGTTTTGAAATCCGGAGTCTATCCCACGCTCACCGCTTCCGCCGTCAGCGCGGTTCTTGGCTGCACGCTGCTGTGGTGGTTTTTGAAAAAAGGGGGATCCGGCATCGAGCGGTAGCATCGTGGCGATGCAGGATGCCGCGATACGGAAACTGGCAGATCAATTCCGGAAATTGCGCGGAGAATCGCCGCCGCTCTCTTGTTGCGGGTTCAACATGAAGCCGTCCACTCCGGTGAATCGAATACGGCTTGCTGCCGATCAAAATGCGATTCGCCGGTGACTTCACGTTTTGCCCGTTCGTAATCGACCTGTTTGATCTCATGGGAGCGGCGGCCTGCGATCAGTGCAAGTTCACGGGTCCGTG
>JBEGOB010000379.1:0-2746 GCA_041182265.1 Verrucomicrobiota bacterium
TGCAATGTGCGGTTTTCCTGCTACGATTCTCCATTTGGCAGCAAGCCGCAAGTTCATCATGGATTCCGAATCTACACCCCCGAAGAAGCCTGACCCATTCGCCCCGTCACCCGACGCACCACCCCGGCCACGGGCGGCACGTGTGAGGATGAGACTCAAGGGCGAGGACCAAGGCCCGATCTATCAAGGCACGCTGTTGGTCGTCCCTTGCGTGTCATGTGGCGGGCGGTTGACAGCGCATCCCAAGGCGTGAAGCTCTACGTCGATCTGGAAACCCTGCAACTCATTGAAGGCCCCGGATTCCGCAATCCCGTCACGTCTCTCAGGTTCAAACGCGGCGACGCAGCAAAGTTGGAAGTCACGTTTCTGGATGGCGGATCCACGGCGGTATCTATCGGTGCTCCCGTATTGCTAGAACTCCGCTTCGGGGTAAAACCGCGCAACCGGTATGATATCGGCTATCTGGTGCAAAGCGATGCATGGACGATGCCGGCCATCGACGCGGAGTCACCCGTCTATCAGTGCTCTCCGAGTTTCAACACCGAAGAGCTAGATTCGGCACTTGGCGTGGGATCCGCCACCGGCAGTGAATTGTCTGAAATCACCCTGATGGGCGAAATCACTTGGCGCGAAGGAAGCGGCGAACCCACCTCAACCCGCACTTTCCTGGTGGTCGTCGAGAACGACGTGAACCGCGGCACGGAGGGCGTGCCAACATCCGCCGAGCCTGCCTATCCCGCACCGCAGAGCATCGAACTGAAGACCAATAAGGGCACGGCGAATGGATACACGCCGCTCGATGCATCCGGCAAGGTTCCGATCGCACATCTTCCCGGCGGCATCCTGATTGACCCGACCATCACCACGCTTACAGGAACCAGCAGCAGCGCGCTTCCGGCCATCGTTTCCACCACGCTGCCACTCGACCGCGTGCTTGGCATCGTCATCAACAACACGCTTTCGTTCTACCAGCTCAAGAGCGGCACCAGTGCGACTGCCTCCCCAGGCATCATTCGACCAAACGACTACAACGCGACCACCAACGCCCGCTTCTGGCGACAAATCCTCTGACATCATGAAACGTCCTCTACTCATTCTTCTCGCTCTCGGTGGTGGCGTGTTCGCACAAACGGCCGCCGTCACCAAAAACCCGAGCACCAACCAGATCACAGGCAATCTCGTGATGGGAGCCAACCGCGTGCTTCAGTTCGACGCCAACAGTTTCCTCATGCTCAACGGGGTGATGCGCACCAGCGGCTATGGTGCCGGGGGAAAAGTGCAAATTGATAACTCTGGCATCATCTTCGGCGGCGTCGATGGAATGCTGGCGGTCCAAGCCCGCGACAATCATGCCATCGTTGCCCGCACGCCAAATCCAAGCGACGGCATCGCCCTAGTGGGCTGGAGCAGCAGTGGAGCGGCGGGCGTCAAAGCGGTGCAGGACACCTATTTCAACTCGCCGGCACTCACGGTGTGGCGGGACTTGTCGCAAGGGAGCAGCGGCCTGGAAAACAGCGCTGGATTGCTGGTGGCCACGTCCAACGGATCATCCACCACGGAAAAGGCCGTCGAAGTTCAAGCGAGTGGGACATCGAATTTCCACATCACCTGGAACGGATTTGCCACGTCGCGGGACAAACCACTCATGCGTTTCCACGGCCGCCGTTCTTCAGCTCCGACAGGGACCTACGGCACCGACTTTTCCGCTGGCGACGTCTTCTTCAACACCGCCGACAACAAGTTCTACTGCCACGACGGCGTCTCGTGGAAAGCGATGTGACCCCATGCAAATTGACAATCTCACCCAAGACATACCACCCATGAAACCAACACTGACACTACTGGCCCTGCTGCTCGCAGGGGTGATTCAACTGCAAGCCCAAGAACCCACCGCGAACGAAACCGCGTGGGCGGCGCTTCTCCAAACCAAGAAAACCGAGGCCCCCACGTCTCCGGAAGCACTTGTCATCAAAGACAGCATCGTCGCCGGCACCACGATCAATCGCGCCGAGGCGAACGTGGTTGCGCTGGTCACCCAAGCACAAGGCGGCTGGGAAAACTATCAAGCTGCGATGCGGTCGATTGCCCAAAGCAACAAAACCGGCACCGGAGTTTCCATGGCCCGCGCCATCGTCAAACACTGGGATCTCGACCCATCGGATTGGACCGAGGAAATGATCTTCGTTCGCACGGATTTGGCCGCCAACCTAGCCACCCGTTTCCCTGTGAGCCCGGAGTTCAAGGATCAAGTATGGGCCGTTTCCAAGAGCAAAAGTGCCCATAGATTCCGCACCTTCTTCAAAAGTTATCGCAGCGGACTTTCCAAAGCCGAGCAACTCGAAGCGACTCGCAAACAGAAGGATCTGGTTCTCGCCATTCCCATGCGTGACGCGGTCGCCAACGCCTGGCTTGCTGAAATCTCTGCCGACCTCATCGCCCTTCAACTCGACCAGTAAGCCATGAAGCCCGCCCTCACATGGCTAGCAAGCATCTGCCTCGTCGTTTCGGCGACGGGGCAGTCGTCTGACTCAAACACCTCCGATCCAACTACCTCTGATCCAACCGTGGCGGCCCTCACCGCATTGCTGCCACTGCGGGACCATGCAAAGTTTGGTCACTTCCTAAAAGACAACCATGAGCGCACCAAGTTCGCAACCTTCCTCGGTGCCCAAGGACGTTTCGCGCTGCTCGCCAACAAAGAAATGCTCCTCAAGTTCCATGCTGAAGCAAGCCGCCCAAACTACGG
>JBEGOB010000380.1:0-2556 GCA_041182265.1 Verrucomicrobiota bacterium
ACGAAAGGAAAGGGCAAATAGGCGAGCGCCTGTCCTGTGGCGCCACTCCCGATCGAGCCAAAGAATGCGAGCCAGGATGCAGCCAGCACCAGCGCGAGTTGAAGAACTCCCGTTGCGGTTGATCCAAACCCAATACGACGCGGTGAAAACCTCCCTGCTGCGAGTAGCAGTATCACCGGAGCCAAGACGATCGCGCCTGCCGTATTGGTCATCCAATAGAGACCAGTGATCTGGGAAAAATAAATCTGAGGAACCATTCCAGAAACCACCATGCTTCCCGCAGTGCCCAAGGCCGCAAAGCCCATGGGGAGCACCACGCCGAGGCCCGCAAGCAGGAGCACATCGCGGGTTGCTGGCAGAGTCAGATCGATTTTTTGCCATCGGCACAGCCAGCGACCGAGATAAACGGAAACCACAATTCCCAGCGGAGCGAGCAGGCTAAAAATCCATGGGTTCCCAGCGGCGACACTTCCTGCAACAAGCGGAAGGAAAATTCCCGGAGCAACTCGCCAACCCAACAATAAAGCGGCTCCGAGAGCTATTCCTCCGGCAGGCCACACCGGAGAAACGGCTGTGTGATCGCTTGCCAAAGCCGCTCTCAACCCAAAGGCCGCAACGCCGATCAGCACGGCGACAGCGAGGTTTTCCATAAAAATCCTCGCTACTGAAATGGACTTCTTTTCGTCGCTCATCTGCTCGATCAACTAGTCCGCATCAGGCATCTCTGGCAACTCCCATCCCTCGTTTCACATCTCTCAATTCAAATCTCGCATTAACCATAAGCCGCTCAAATCCGCTATTTGACCGTTCGCCCGCCGATATCAACCGCCCGTTGAGAAGCAGATTTCCTCCACCAAATTGTGGCCTTACCATTCTCCCCGTTATGAAAAAACTCCATACCACCGCCCTCCTACTCAGCCTCGCCATTTTTGGTCAGGCAGCCAATGCAGCCGTTCGCTCCACCGAGGCGAGAGCCCCCAAGCTCCCCGAGATTTGGGAAAAGGCCGGGCCGCGCGAGCGCCTCAAAGCCACACGCGCTGCGGAACTCGACGCCGACCGACTCCTCGCCGAGCGCATCTATGGCGTGCAAGTCGACTCGAACTCCACTGTGGGCGACCTCGCCTTGCGTGACGACTCGATTGCCAGCGCCACCAGTGCCCTGCTCGTCGGGGCTCTCACCGTCGGCGAGCCAGAGTATTTTGATGATGGGCGCGTCGAGGTCGTAAAGGCCGTGAAAATCGAGCAAGTCATCGAGACGATCCACCGCAAGACGAAGGAGAAACTCCGCGCTGATGGCACCTCCGAGACCGTCGCCTTTGATGAAAAAACGGAACTCGCCACCGAAGGCAAAGTTTTAGAGGCACAAGGGAACTCTGCGCTTCCCGGTTCGCTTGGCCACCAGAAGGTTATGGCCAAGCGTGCTGCCGAGCTCGATGCCTACCGCCGCCTCGCGCAGCGCCTCATGGATATCCGCATCGACAGCCAGACCACCGTGCGCGATGCCTGCTTGGAGAGCGATGAACTCGTCGCCAGCCTCTCTCAAATGCTGAAAGGCGCTGAGCCCACGGCGATCCGCTACCTTGATGACGGCACCTGCGAGGTCGAAATGAAAATCACCAAGCAGGACATCGTGCGTGCCGTGAAAAACTCTGAAAAAGGCCGCGCCCGCACCACGCGCATCGAAGACTCGATTCAGGAAAAATCCTATGTCGAAACGGGGCGAGGAACGATGCATCCCGTGGCCGCCGCCTCGGCTCCTGCCCCGAGTTCCCCTGCCGAGTTGCCCCCAGCACCGCAGGAAACCAAACCCTCTCGCAATGCCGATGTCTTCTTCGAGACAGAAACAATTATCCGCCGGCTAATCGATTCCAAACCCGTCCAACGCTGAATCACCAACATCCAAATTTCATCATGAAAATGAAACCCACCCGCCTTCTCCTCGCTCTTGTCCCGCTTATCCTCCTCTGCTCCTGCGCCAGCAGCGGGAGAAAAGTCATCGCCACCAAGCACACCACGCTCCGCCAGAGCACAGTTGTAGCCGAATATCCCGTGGCTGTTCCGGAGGAGAAACGATAGGTCGCCTACTTCATGTAAGAAATTTTATGAAAATCCTATTAACAGCGATTCTTTTGGCACTTGGCTTGAACATCCATGCCGAAATGATCGAGTCTCAAGATGGGTTGGAAGTCGGCAATCCCGCATGCATCGATTTTGTCGTATCGATCAACAACGACTCGGGGCATCTTCTGGACCAAACCTCGCTTTCGGACCTCATTAAAAACCATTTCAAATCTGGCGGCATTAAAGCTACTGGCCTTGAAAAAGCTCCCTCCAGCCCATTTCTGCATATTATCGTAACCGCATATCCTCAAGCATTCAGCATACTTGTTTCTTTTCATAGAAAAGTTTCCTTTTCAGTTGGAGAGAAAGAATTCACGACCAATGCAAGCACATGGTCTGATGGCACATTCGGATTAAGTAGCAACCAAGATCTGATAAACAAAGGTGTTTTGCTCTATATCGATCAATTTATAAAATTCTTTAAAAATTCAAATT
>JBEGOB010000381.1:0-5850 GCA_041182265.1 Verrucomicrobiota bacterium
TGAACTTAGCATTATTTTCCAACGTCCTGCGCACATCGGCGACGTCACTTATTTCGCCGAAACTTCGGACTCCATGCAACGCTGGGAAGCGCTCGTGCTGGAGGTGCTCAATCCAGGAAATGATCCGGAAATCGTCAAGGCCACGAAAGCCTCAATCTCGCCGTTTCCTGAGCGAGAGTTCATTCGCCTGCGTTTCGTCAGATAGATCTCCTGAATCTCCCATGCGGGCAAGAAAGCGGCTGGCCGACATGATCGGAAACGAGCAGCTCTCAGGATGGTCTTTGCTTTGAAAGGGGTAGGGGAGGTGCGTCGTATTCACGCGTAAGCAGTTCGTTTGCTTTGGCATTTTCAACGCTCGGTTCATTGACCGCATCCTATTTTAGCTTTGCCCTCGTTTCATAAGGCATCATCGCGAGCTTCCGCGATACCTGCATTCGGGCTTCGTTGGAATTCCCGCCAGCGTCACCTCCGCCGCTCACGTCGGGCTCCGTGCCGCCTTGGGGCAAGGTGCCAAGTGTGTGATTTGGAGTGCGGAGGTGAGGGGAGCGATTCTTCTTGAGGGGGGAGGGGCTGTTAGCTACTTGTCTGAGGACACGAAGCAAGGATGTCTCGTTTTACGGCGGATACCCCCGCATTCGTCAGCACTCAGCTTCCAAGATTCTGCATTCTTCCACTTCAACGTCACTGAAATCGCTCGCATGGCCATCAAGAAATCCGACCTCTACTCTTCCCTATGGGCCTCCTGCGACGAACTCCGCGGCGGCATGGATGCCTCCCAATACAAGGATTACGTCCTATTCATGCTGTTCATCAAATACGTCTCCGACAAATACGGCGACTCCGATGACATGGCCCCGCCGGTGACGATCCCAGCGGGTGCCAGCTTCAAAGACATGATCGCCCTCAAGGGCAAGCCCGACATCGGCGACCGCATCAACAAGAACATCATCCAGCCACTGGTGGAGGCCAACTCCCGCCTGTCCAAGAGCGACTTCCCCGACTTCAACGACCCGAACAAGCTCGGCGAGGGCAATGCCATGGTCGAGCGGCTCTCGAACCTGGTCGCCATCTTCCAAAAACCGGAGCTCGATTTCTCGAAAAACCGCGCCGACAACGACGACATCCTCGGCGACGCCTACGAGTATCTCATGCGCCACTTCGCCGTAGAGAGTGGCAAGAGCAAGGGGCAGTTTCTCACCCCGTCCGAGGTGAGCCGTATTCTCGCGAAGGTCATCGGCATCTCGCCGAAGAATTCCAAAGCATCCACCACCGCGCACGACATCACCTGCGGATCGGGATCCCTCTTGCTGAAGGTTGCTGCTGAGGCCGGGAAGCACATCACGCTGGAGGGCCAGGAGATGGATGTGACCACCGCCGGTCTCGCCCGCATGAACATGATCCTTCATGATTTCCCGACCGCCAATATTCTGACGGGAAATACCCTTTCCGATCCCAAGTTCAAAGACGGCGAGCAACTCCGCACCTACGATTATGTCGTCGCCAATCCGCCTTTTTCGGTCAAGACGTGGAGCACCGGCCTCACGCCGTCCAACGATCCCTACCAGCGCTTCGAGTGGGGCGAGCCACCTGCCAAGCAGGGCGACTACGCCTTCCTGCTTCACATGATCCGCTCGATGAAAAGCACGGGAAAAGGTGCCTGCATCCTTCCGCACGGCGTCCTTTTCCGGGGAAATGCCGAGGCGGTCATCCGCACTAAGCTCGTCCGCTCCGGCATCCTCAAGGGCATCATCGGCCTGCCCGCCAACCTCTTCTACGGCACTGGCATCCCTGCCTGCATTCTTGTCCTCGACAAGGAGAACGCCACTGCCCGCAAAGGCATCTTCATGATCGACGCCTCCAAGGGCTTCATCAAGGACGGCAATAAGAACCGCCTCCGCGAGCGCGACCTCCACCAGATCGTCGATGTCTTCACCAACGCCGAGGAACACCCCGGCTACTCCCGTCTCGTCCCGCTGAATGAAATCGAGAAAAACGACTTCAATCTCAACCTGCCCCGCTACATCGACACCCAGGAGGCCGAGGACATCCAGGACATCGGCGGCCACCTCCTTGGCGGCATCCCCAACCGCGACATCGACGCCCTGCACGACTATTGGAACATTTGTCCCGAACTCCGCGCCGCCCTCTTTAAAAAAGACCGCGCTGGCTACTCCTTGCTCCGCACCCCGGCCGCCGAGATCAAGCCGCTGATCCACGGCCACCCGCAGTTCGCCGGCTTCATCGCCGGGCTGGAAACCCATTTCAAAAAGTGGCGTAAAAAAGCCTCCGTCAGCCTGCGCAGCATCCAGCTCGACTGCCTGCCCAAGGAAGTCATCCGCGACCTCTCGGAAAACCTCCTGCACCACGCGGAAAGCCAGCTGCTCATCGACCCCTACGCCGTCTATCAGCACCTCATG
This sequence comes from Verrucomicrobiota bacterium, assembly GCA_041182265.1. Taxonomy (GTDB): domain Bacteria; phylum Verrucomicrobiota; class Verrucomicrobiia; order Verrucomicrobiales; family Akkermansiaceae; genus Luteolibacter. The sequence continues at coordinate 2,418 of JBEGOB010000381.1, forward strand.
GACTACTGGGCCGCCACCCTGCAGGACGACTGCTACCTCATCGCCGCCGACGGCTGGGTGGCCAAAACCTCCCGCATCGTGGAGACCGACAAGAAGGGCAAAACCAAGGACAAAGGCTGGACCTGTGACCTCGTGCCGAAGCCGCTCATCGTCGCCCGCTACTTCGCAGCGGAACAGGCGGACATCGACTCCGCCACCGCCGACCTCGAAGCCACCACCGCCACCCTCGCCGAACTGGAGGAGGAACACGGCGGCGAAGAAGGCTTCCTCGGAGCCTTGGAAAAAATCAATAAGGCTGAGGTCAACGCCCGGCTCAAGGAGCTCAAGGGCGACAAGGACGCGAAGGAGGAAACCGCCGTCCTCAAGGAATGGCTCAGCCTCAACACCGAGGAAGCCGAGCTCAAAAAAGGCATCCGCGACGCCGAGATCGCGCTCGACCTGCTCGCCTACCAGAAATACCCGCAGCTCACCGAGGCCGAGATCCAGACCCTCGTCGTGGACGATAAATGGCTCACCACCCTCGCCGCCGCCATCCAGGGCGAGCTGGACCGCGTTTCCCAAACACTCACCAGCCGCATCCGTCTGCTCGCCGACCGCTACGCCGCCCCGCTGCCGCAGATCGTGGACGAGGTCGAGCAACTCGCCGCCAAGGTCGCGGCCCATCTTGAAAAAATGGGGGTGAACGCATGAGCAAAAAGAAGCCCACCCCCGGCGGTCGCGCCAAAAAGAAAGCCGAAGTCTCCTTGCTTCGCTCGTCGGCGGCGGAATACCTGACCTTTGTGGCCGCCGGAGGCGACTCGGAGGCCAGCGTTGAAATGCGTTACGAAGATGAAAATGTCTGGCTCACGCAGAAGATGATGGCTGCGCTTTACGATGTCTCCATCCCCGCCATCAACCAGCATCTAAAGCGCATTTTTGGCGACAATGAGCTGGAAGAGGCGGCAGTTATTAAGCCCTACTTAATCACTGCCGCCGACGGTAAGAACTACCAGACGAAGCACTACAGCCTGCAAGCGATCATCGCCGTGGGCTTCAAAATCGAGAACGAGCGCGCCGTCCAATTCCGCAAATGGGCCACCCAGATCGTCAAGGATTACACCATCCAGGGCTGGACCATGGATGCCGAGCGCCTCAAACACGGTGGCACTCTGACGGATGAGTTTTTCGAGCGCCAACTCGAGAAGGTCCGGGAAATCCGCCTTTCCGAGCGCAAGTTCTACCAGAAAATCACCGACATCTACGCCACCGCGTTGGATTACGACTCATCCGCAACCGCCACCAAGCGCTTCTTTGCCGCAGTCCAGAACAAGATGCACTACGCTGTGCACGGCCAAACGGCGGCGGAGGTGATCGTGGGTCGCGCCGACCACCAGCAGGAGAATATGGGGCTGACCAGTTGGGATGCCGCGCCCCAAGGGAAAATCCAGCGCTACGACGTTTCCATCGCCAAGAACTACCTCTCGGATTCCGAACTGGGGCAAATGCAGCGCATTGTCTCCGCCTACCTCGACATGGCCGAAATGCAGGCCATGCGAAAAATCCCGATGACCATGGAGGACTGGGAAAAGCGCCTGAGCGGATTCCTCCAGCTCTGGGATCGGGAGATTCTACAAGATGCCGGCAAAGTGACGGCGGAACTGGCCAAAACCCACGCCGAATCCGAATTCGAGAAATACCGCATCATCCAGGACCGCCTCTTCGAGTCCGACTTCGACCGCCTGCTCAAACAACTGCCACAGCAAATGGAGGATCAGCCATGAGCACCACCACCCCCGGGAACGCCGAGTCCCAGCTCGGCGCGAAAACCCCAGCACCAACGGTGCGCCCCATCCCAGCCCAGGGCATCGCCCTGGGTCCGTGCGGCAAAAGATTCCAAGCCCTGAAGGGGCGTCCCAAAACCGCGTGCCGCGACATCGCGCCCGCTCGTGAATTCCTCTTCCCTTCAACTTTCATGCTTACCAAGACCATGGTCCAACTCGCCGCCGCCGGCATCGCCCGCGAACTAACCTGCCAACGCCGCAACCGCGTCTTCTCCTACGACGCCTACCTCTCCATCCTCAACGAAGGAGGCGAAACGCTATGAAACCCGGATATAAACAAACCGAGGTTGGCGTGATTCCGGTGGAGTGGGAAACAGCAAGCCTCACTGAACTCGTGGTCTATGGTCCAAAGAATGGCTACTCCGGCAAGAGTGGTAAAAAATCACAGGGCACCCCAACGCTTAGCTTGGGGGCGACCTCCTCGGGTTGTTTGGTGCTCAGCGCAGAAACGGTAAAGAGGCTGGATGAAACAATCCATCCACGATCTGATTTGTATTTGAAACCGGGAGATGTGCTCGTCCAGCGGTCGAACACACCCGACCTTGTCGGGACCACGGCAGTGTTCAACGGCCCGCCCGATACGTATGTATATCCAGACCTAATGATGCGGATGCGTTTCTGTCACGACGCCACTGCGCATTGGTTTTGGCGTTATGCCAACAGCAATAGTGGTAGACGATTTTTCGTCAGCGTTGCAGCTGGGTCATCGGGTAGCATGCCGAAGATCAGCGGTGAAAAGCTTCGAGCGATGCAACTTCCGCTTCCACCCCTCTCCGAACAACGCGCCATCGCGACGGCATTGAGCGATGTGGATGGGCTGCTGGGGGCGCTGGACCGGCTCATCGCCAAGAAGCGCGACCTCAAACAGGCCGCCATGCAGCAGCTCCTCACCGGCCAAACCCGCCTCCCGGGATTCAAGGGCGAGTGGGTGGTGAAGCGAATCGGCGATTTTACCGATTGCACAGCGGGAGGAACTCCCAGCACGTTGGTTTCGTCGTATTGGGGCGGTTCAATCAGGTGGATGAGTTCCGGTGAGTTGAATTTGAAACGGGTCGAAGAAGTGTCAGGCCGAATCACTGATTCCGGATTGCAGAACTCCAGCACAAAGATCATTCCGGCAAAATGCGTTCTGATTGGCCTGGCAGGACAAGGAAAGACCCGAGGAACCATAGCGATGAATTATGTAGAGCTTTGCACCAACCAATCGATTGCCGCAGTCTTCCCAAATCCGTCATTCGTGCCGGAGTATTTGTATTTCAATCTCGATTCGAGATACGATGAACTTCGCGAACTATCCGCAGGAGATGGCGGGCGGGGTGGATTAAATTTGAGGATCATTAAGGCCATTCTTATCCCATTTCCACCCATCCCCGAACAAACCGCCATCGCCACGCTACTGAGTGAGATGGACGCGGAGCTGGCCGCCCTGGAGCAGCGGCGGGACAAAACCCGCGCCCTCAAGCAGGGCATGATGCAGGAACTCCTCACCGGGAGGACGCGCTTGCTGTGACCGCCATTTGGCACTAATGATTCAACTCATCCACCATGACCGACTCCGAAAAAGCACTCGACTATCTGGAACAGCAGATTCCCAGCCTGTCCGCCGCCGCTGT
>JBEGOB010000382.1:0-9354 GCA_041182265.1 Verrucomicrobiota bacterium
GAAATGCCATGAATTCTAAATCGTCCTGATGCGCACCAATTCCAAGGTGCGTGATCCTCGGGAAAACTTCACTCTCCGGCTTTCCGTCAGGAATAAAAATTTCAGCAGTCTTGTTGGATAACTTCATCTCTTCAACGATTGGATTTTGGCAAACTTGCGGCGGCAACTGCCTGCCCGACACGGCGGGTCTTCTCGTCCGGAACATGAATCGCAATTCTTTGGCTGACCTCCGGAAACTCTCTAGCAAGAACCTCACGCGCTTTATCCAAGACGAGATCCCCACCTTCTCCTGTCGTCACTCGGCCAAGCACCAACATGTGATCAAAATCATAGAAGTCTAAGTAATGCGGAATGGTATAGCCGAGATACACTCCGATGCTCTCATAGATCTTCGCAGCCCGCGCGTCACCGGCGGCCATGAGAGTTTGCACCTCGATAAGCCTCTCAGGCAGATCCATCGCTTTCGGCAATTTAATCTTCGCCGCAGGCAGCAATTTGTTCACCGCCTGCTGCGAGAAATACAAGGCTCCGATGCCGATGTCGCCGGACCATTCGTCTGCGGCAGCTTTCGGATTGTAATCCACTGGAGCGAAGGCGAGCTCATTCAACCACCCGAGAATTCGGCCACGCTTATCCATGAAACCCGCAGCTTCACTGGAGCCCATGGCAATTCCAAGCATCCCAGTTTTTTGCAGGGAAAGTGCACCTGCAAGCGCCGTCACGTCACCATCATTCATCACAACCAACGGCACATTCCATTCTTTTTGAATCCGCTTGAAGACGGCTGATGCCTGAGGAAATTGCTTTTTTGGAATCGCCCGCAGCAAGGATGCCACACGAATTTCATCATCCACAATGATCCCCGCCGAGCTACCGCCAATCGCATCCACCCGCGGCATGCAAGCCGCCGCCCGATGCAAGGCTGCGGAAATATGATGATAGTGATACTCAGGATTCGCCTGAATTTTTGGGTCCCATGGAGTCTCCTCAGTGAAGATCACTTCCCCATCCACCACGGCGGAAACTTTGTAGTCACTTGCTCCCAAATCAAATCCGATGCGGCATCCTTTCAAATGCCCACCTGCGGCGACTTGCATATCCTTCGTCGCAGGAACTTGCTCAAGCGGCGTTGCCAGCACTTCAAATTTCTTGCCATATGCAAGCGCCATCATCTGGCAGTCAAACTTGCGCGCACCAAGTGAGGAATAGACTCTTCGTATAAAATCGATCACATACTTCGGACCGGCAATGTGCAGTTTCCAACCGCCGCGCGACCACAGCATGAACTTCACGAGGCGCTCGACATAGAGCAATGAAGCATCATCCGTCGTCGCTTGAACCACGGTTTCAAAGCGCGAAACCAAACCGCATTCACGTTCAAGTCCCAACACAAGTGGAACGGCTTTGCCTGTGGCTTTTACGCTCTCAACGTAGTTTCTATTATAGATGGCCGCCGGTTGAAATCCTGGATCCAACGGTGCTGGAATCGATAGTTTTTGCATGTGCTCTGAAGTAGGTTGGGTTACGCGGTTTTTTTGCCTTCGAAGTATTCTTCGATTTCCTCAAGCGTCTTTCCTTTGGTCTCAGGGAGGAAAAATGCAGCTGTAATAAAGTAGATGACCGTGCATCCCGCCCAGAATCCAAACATGGCGAAATAGCCGTAGTTTCCAACAATTGGCAGGAAGAAGGCCGCAATCCCTGTGGACACTCCTTGGTTAATCAATAGGGCGATGCCCATGCCCACGGAACGAATCCGCGTCGGCATCAATTCTGATAGGGCGAGCCAGACGCAAACCCCAGGGCCGACCGAGAAGAATGTGATGAAGACCGCAAGGCAGACCGCCACGAGAATCCCTGTTTTTCCAGTCGGAACCGGGCCGGCTCTGGCGCGTAGAATTTGCAAGGATTGACCGGCGCTTGCCTCGTCAACGCTTGGAACTTTGACCTCAATCCTGCGATTTTTAGGATCATTGCTCAATGCCACAGCAATCCCCTGCTTCTCACCGTAAGCATACAAAACGGATAGCTGAAGGGGTTGCCCCGCATCGACCACACTCGGAAATTGATCTTCCGTCAGTTCGAAACTGAGCGACTGATCCACAACCATCGTCCGCACTTGATCGGCGACATCAACGCGCTTGGATTCAAATGAATAGAACACAGCGGATGCGGCGAGGAGCGAGAGAATGATCCCTCCAGTCCCAAGCTTTAGGAGGAATTTACGACCTTTTTTATCCACCAACATCACCGCGACAACGGTCATCACACAATTGAGAATTTTAATCCAAAGCCCGCTCTGCGACGCCGCTTCTGCGGCTAGGCCTGCTTGCTGCAAAATCGTCGTCATGAAACCAAGGATCGAATTGATACCCGTGGCTTGGTTGGCACCCAAAATCACACAAGCAATCACGAACGGGATGATATACTTCCGCTGGGTGAAAATTTCACCCAAAGACTGGATGAAGTTCACCTTGGGCTTGGTATGCTCATGCGCCAGTGCCGTCTCAAGCTCTGCGATCTCAAGATCAGTCTCCGCAACAGTCCGCGAGCGAAGCATTGCCGCACGCGCCTGATCCTTGCGGCCCTTGCGATACAACCAACGTGGCGACTCAGAAATAAAGAACCCACCCAGCAAAAACAAAATTCCTGGATAGATCACAGACAAGAACATACCGCGCCACGCATGGTCTGCCGCCGCAACGATGGCCTTGGAATCTCCCGCCGCCAGTTCAATAGCTGCCTCGGCATTTTTGGTGTAATGATCACCCACAAACGCCGCAACAACGATGCCTAAGGTGAGCATAAACTGGAAAATCGAGGTCCCACGCCCACGCGTGTCCGCACGCAAGCACTCTGCCAGATAGAGCGGCACAACCACTGCAATCACTCCCCCACTCATGCCTTGAAGAATACGCCCCAAAAGCAGCGGAATGTAGGTTTGCGATGTGAATATGATGCCCACACTCGCTATAAACATGACAGCACTCAGGATCATCATGATTTTACGACCCAATAAATCCGCAAAAAATCCCGCAATCACGGAAGCGAACATCGAGCCTCCCAAAACTGCGGCAACAATCACCGATTTGTTCTCCTCGGTCATCGACATCGTCCGTCCCAAATATCCCAAGGCCGGATCAATGATTCCAATATCAATTCCATAGAGCAAGCCACCCAGTCCGGAAACCAGAAGGAGAAACCGATTGTAACCGGACGTATCGCGGTCCCCATTGCGCGCTGATGCTTCACTCATAGTCGTGGTTTTTTTGGGCAATTGATGATTTCAACAATATCATTCACTCAATCGCTGCGGAACTTTGAAGAACCCGAGAATCGGCGTCAATCGAAAAATTATCTCGTGCTAAATCTTGGATAAAAGGACACGGTATTCTCGAAATTTTCTCAATTCCTGCGCCGGGAGGACTCGCGAATCGCAAGAGTGGGCTTGAGCATCACATGCTGCGCCGGCTTGGATGCGTCCTCCAAACGCTGCTGCAATAACAACCACGCTTGGGCACACATTTCAGCAACTGGCTGGACCAGAGTCGTCAACGGGCACTCCAAGTATTCCGTATCTTCGATGCCGTCGCAGCCCACCAACGCGATTTCCTCTGGAACGGAAACTCCAGCATCACACAATCCGCGGTAAATTCCCAAAGCCACGTCGTCGGAGTGGCAGAAAATCGCCTCGGGTTTGCCGTGCTCACGCAAATAATCCTGGATCAAGCGCCGCGTCACGGGGCGCTGCCGCTCGGTGAGTGGATAATGGATGAATTCCGGCTTCAAGCCTGCGGCAACCATCGCCTCGGCATACCCGACTCGCCGGCTTTCATACGCAAGATTTCTCTTCACAAACGTCGCATGCGCGATCCTTCGAAAACCCGCACCGATCAGATGATCCATGACTTTGGCCGTTCCAAACCTCAAATCAACCTGCACATTATCAATAGCTTGGGAACAATACGTACCTACGCTCACCAGCGGGACAGCCTTGTCCGACAAAAGTTCCAGCTCAACTTGCACCGCCTTAGAAGCATCCACGGCCACAATTCCATCCACCGGCACATGCGACCAAATTTGCTTCATGTCCGTCACGCCGACCTCCGAGATGATCAATTCATGGCCGACAGCCTTCACCAAACGCCCCATTTCGCGGGCAACATGAGCGTAGTGAGTGGAAATCTGATCAGGTATCCACAGCGCAATGATCCCAGTTTTTTTCATCCGCAACGCACGGGCATGAGGATTTGGCCGATATCCCATCTCCAAGGCGGCTGCAAGAATCCGCTCCCGTGATTCCTTGGAAACTTGGGGATACCCCGCCAAGGCAAAAGTAACAAGTTGGCGGGAAACTCCCAGTTTCCGGGCGATCTGTGCTTGGGTAACCATTCGATACGACGGCCATTCAACCCTGCAAGCCCGTGAATGCAAGCGTGAGATCAAATCAACACGCTTCGGTCAGCATCCCGAGAAATGCGACACCCCACCGAATGCCGCCGCAAAACTTCAGCGAAATTGCTTCTGCGCAGGCTGATAGTGATAGTCCGCCGCCGCCAGTTTTGTCACTAACGCAGTCTCATCCAAGTCATGCGTCTTTAACAAATCCTCGAGAGACTCGCTGTGATTCCGCAACTCGGTATTCACAAGCCCCACCAACAGGTGCGGATCCATTTGAAGATAGTTTGAGAAATTCATAATCGATCCATCTGCGATACCAGCGAATCATGCAAGCGTCTAGCCGAAGCCGCAGTGATTGACTCAGTGCACCTCGCCAAATGCCAGGCCAAGTTCATTCTCCAAACCCGTAATTTTCGCGCGCTCACGCGGCTCGATCAGCACCAAGGATATCCCCTTCTTACCAGCCCGCGCCGTTCTTCCACTACGGTGCGTGTAGTATTCCGTCTGCTCTGGCAACTGGTGATGGATGACGAACGACAGGCCTTCCACATCAATCCCGCGCGCGGCGACGTCTGTCGCAATGAGAAACTGAATCCGCTCCTTCTTGAAAGACCGCATCACCGTATCACGCTCTTTCTGAGTGAGATCCCCCTGCAAAACCGCCACGGCGAATCCACGCGTGGTGAGTTGTTTTCCGAGAACAATTGCTCCCGCCTTGGTCCGACAGAAAATCACACCGCGACTCTCACCTTGGCGCTTGAGAAAATTCACCATGAACTCGGTTTTCTCATCACGGCTGCAAATCGTAAATTGATGGTCGATGTCGCGGTTTACGACGTGCCCTTTATCGATTTTCAACATCTGCGGCTTCCCCGCCATGCAGTCCTTGATCAAACCATGAATCGCATCCGGAATGGTCGCGGAAAAAAGCCATGTGCTTCGACGCGCACGCGTCAGCCCGAAAATTTTCACCAACTCTTTCTTGAAGCCCATGCTCAACATTTCGTCCGCCTCATCCAACACCAAATGCTTGGTCGAAACGAGCGTAAGTGCCTTTTTATGCACCAAATCAATGAGCCGACCCGGTGTCGCCACGACGATATGCGTCGGTCGCTGCAAGGCCGCCACTTGGCGGTCGAAATTATCTCCTCCACACAGCACTTCGACAAAAACCTTCTGCTCAGAAAATTTGGTAAATCGGAAAAGCTGCTTACCAATCTGCTTCGCCAACTCACGAGTTGGCGCAATGATCACTCCCTGAATCTCATTCACCTTCGGATTCACTTTCATCAGCAAAGGCACGCCGAAAGCCGCGGTCTTCCCCGTCCCGGTTTGCGCCTGCGCGATCAAGTCTCCGCCGCCCTCCAACAACATGGGCATCGCCTTTTCCTGAATTTCCGTCGGGTGGATAATGCCTAATTCATTGAGACCGAGGATCAAATCCGCGCGGGCTCCGAGTTCTTTGAAAGTTTTCACGTCGTGTGTGGTTTCCAGTGCTGTATGCGCCCGCGTTGTTGCCGCAGGCAGGTGTGAAAACGCAGCTTGCCCACCGAAATCCAAAATGACGAGCCATGATTGTCACCAGTTTCCGCAACATGCCAGCAAGCACGCAGTATCCACCTCATGCCCAAGTCATTCACAGCACCCACCTTCACCCACAAACCCGGCTTTAAGCCAGTTTTGAAAATTCTCTCAAATTGAAAACGAACTCCTAGCGGTAAATTCTCCGATTATAGCGATCGTAGTAGTACGAGTTTCCATGATGACTGTGCCGATAATGGTAGCGGGCACGATCACGATCACGATTTCGGTCACGAGCGATCGAGTAGCCGACCACTCCTGCCGCCGCAGCTCCGGCAACGGCCACGCCAGGATCAACCGACTGTATGGGCCTGCCATACGAATCATAAGTGGTGGTGCAACTGATACTGCCGACTGCAACAACAATGACCAAGGCCCAAAACTTCCACTGCGACATAAATCGAGTTTTCATTCCAACACCTGACACCCATAAAGAGCACATTGCAAGTGGATGTTCTTCAACTAACAAACACAGTCATGTTTTGCAAAATAGGGCAAGATGACGATCCACCGACTTACCAACAACATCAGGCAAAGGGCGCGATGCCAGGTTTCTCGCATTAAAAACCATCCGCGCTCCCCGCGTAATCAAGCTGGCTTTGAGCAAATCATGCTCACGATCAAAGTATGAAGTACACGCTAAAATCCCTCCCGGAGCCAAATTTGCGAGCGCGTGTGATAGCAGTCGATCCCACGCCGCCGGATCATCCCAATAGTTCTGATGCCGAATAAAAATAAGGTTGGATGGCGGCAACCATTGAATCCCTCCCAAAACTGCGACTGCATCGGCGCAGCGAAATTCAATCACCCCACCGGGCAATGCCCAACGCCGCGCCGCCTCCGCAACTGCGTCTGGACGGAGATCGATTCCTAAATAATGGCCGATCTCTGCCGGTGCCAACGCCGCCGCGAGGGCTCCCGTCTCATCCGCCCGCCCGCAGGCCAAATTCAACACAGAAAGCCGCCCAACGCGAGGGAACTCGACCGCGTGTAGGGCCTCGCGAAGCGAATCCCGCAAGTGCCCGACATCCTCATCGGTCCCGAAATATTGAAATGGCAAACGCTGAATCACGCGGGCAAGAAAGACACTGACCGCAAGCGGATCAAGCCGCAAGCCACCCGCTGTTCGTCAAAATCACGGAAATTTCCCGCCCGCCATTGCAGATTTACGCAACACTCCACCTTCTTGAGCCTTGATCCTCGCTGGCGACAAAGCGATGCTCCCCGCCATGCCGCGCCTCGCCCTACTCCAATCAAAGACCTTCAGTTCCAAGACGGAATCCTTCGATCATCATGAAGTTTTAATCCGTCAAGCTGCGGCGGCTGGTGCGCAAATCGTCGTCACCCAGGAGCTTTTTCTGAGTCCCTATTTTTGCACAGTCGAAGATCCCGCGCTTTTTGACCTTGCGGATCCATTGCCTGGCCCGGTCACCGATCGGCTCGGTATCTTGGCAGGTGAGCTCGGAATTGTGCTCATTTCCTCGTTATTTGAACATCGTGGACCCGGACTCTATCACAACACCGCCGCTATCCACGATGCGGACGGCGCGCTGATGGGATTCTACCGAAAATCACACATCCCTCAAGACCCCGGCTTTGAAGAGAAATTCTACTTCACCCCCGGCGATAGCGAATGGCCCGTCTGGGATACGAAATTTGGCAAAATCGGCGTCCTCATTTGCTGGGACCAATGGTATCCCGAGGCCGCCCGCTTGATGGCACTCGGCGGCGCCGAACTACTCGTCTATCCGACAGCCATCGGTTGGCTCGCTGAAGAAAAACCAAGCCTCGGCGATGCACAACACACCGCATGGGAGACTGTCCAACGCGGTCATGCCGTCGCCAATGGTTGCTACCTCGCAGCCGTCAACCGCAGCGGCACACATGATGGCACTGAATTCTGGGGCCAATCTTTCGTTGCGAATCCCTACGGAGAACTCGTGGCCAAAGCCTCCATCGAGTCCGAGGAAATCCTATATCACGACGTGGACTTCCAAAATGTGGAAAAATTTCGTCGGATTTGGCCCTTCTTTCGTGACCGGCGAATCGACGCCTACCAAGGACTTACCAAACGCTGGAGATCTTGAAAACGAAGGCTCTGCATCAACCCGCAACAACGAACTTAGGATCGTAGAAGGTCAGCGCTTCTGTCGTGCCTTCGACCGTTTCATAGAGAATCACCACGTAGTTTCCGGGGGAATCCGGTGACACCATCGTGAGATTTCTCTCGCCGATTTTCACCATCACCTCACCTCGCAAACTCCCGATATCCACCTTTGTGATGCTGAGGCGCTTTGCTGCGGATCGAATCGTCTTACCACTGCTCAGCACACCTAACTCCACCACGGTTTCGGGCGGACTGCACACGGAAACGAGCGAAAGACCATAGCCCCTCTCAACATTGGCCTGCTTGAGACGAAGCAGTTTGATGGTCCACTTCGGCGGATCATTTTCATCCTCCACCGGCAAACGCTCGGCGAAGGCGATCAAAGTGACCGTTTCTCCAAGACCAAGTGTCAGCTTGGTTGTGCCCTTCTGCACTCCTTCTTTTTCAACTTGGATCGTGCGTGTTCCGATGGCGACACCATAACCGCCCGTCGTCTGGCCCAGTTTGTAACCCTCTTCATAAAGGTTTTTGCCATCCACGATGAATGCTGCATTACCCGTGCCGGGCGAAACTGCATTCACAATCCGCACAAACGCCACCTGCGGTTTCTCTTGCGCTGAAACCGTCACCAACAGCGCTGAGAGAAGGACTAAAATTTTAGAAATCTTTTTCATAGAGTGGTTGAATTTTGAATTTTGTCGGATCAATCGACCCATCCGATTTGCGCTCTCCTGGATCGGCGAAAACAGTGTAAGCTCGGCGCACTTCAGCCAGAACTTCTGGAGTTGCATTCGTAAGAGTCGTCGGTGCGAGTGCCTGTCCAATCACCCAAATTCGGAAATTTCGTGAGCGAACCGTGGAAGCCTCGTAGGTCCTCGCAAAAGTTTCTTCCGCCGCAGCATCCGTCCACTGCATGATGGGATAGCTAGAACCACCGAAGCCAGGAAACAGCTTTGCATTCCCAAAAACGCGCGTGCCATCCGCCTCTCGCGTGTCAGCAAGTTGCGCCGTACTTGCAAATGGCCTTGAACGGATGATCGCATCCGCAATGCGATCCGCGACCAAAGTGACATCCGGCGCAGGATTGATCTTGCTGGTAACCGGCACCTTGCTGGCACCGGCAGTGTGGCTGTTGCCGGTGAACTGGCGAATTTCCGGATCCTGTAAAATACGTCCCGCCACCATCGCCCGCAGCGCCCCCTTCGGCGCAGTGTTGATATTCACATGCCCTTTAATTTCAACAAGCTTACCCTCGCGCTCTGCGGCAC
>JBEGOB010000383.1:0-5169 GCA_041182265.1 Verrucomicrobiota bacterium
GAAATGCTTCAAAAAACAGGGCGTATTCAAGCGCCTCGCCCCGAGCACGGGGATATGGATATCGGAAGTAGAGCTTGTTGTCACCGGCACGGTTCCAGATGTGAACCTTCCCCCTCGGATACGACCTCGTGTGATAGAGATGGATGCCGGTATTGGATTCGGGAACCCAGGTGATGATGGCAGTGACTTCCTTGCGCAGTGACATGCTGTTGTCATCCTTGAACAAGGCTTGCTCCACGATGTTTCCTTCATGAAATGCCAGGTATTCATGCGTGGCGTTAGGAAGAATGTGCATGTGGGGATAGAGAAATGCGATCTTGCTCAGGTCGCCATCCCCGCCAGAGACGCGGACATATTGTTCGACCCCGGTCGGAGCGATGACGGTGACATGCTCAAGGTGAATGAGCGTGCCGTTGAAGGCTGATACTAGGCGGCTTCTCTTTTTGAAAATGACGGTCGTTCCCCGTTCGATCTCGAAGGCTTCCACCTTTTCGGGATCCAGTTCATGCACGGACAAGAACTTGATGCCGTCATAGAAGCCGATCTCAAGGGAATCCACTTGTTCGGGGCGGTGTCCGCTTCCCAAAAATGGATCGACCGGTTTTCCATCCGAGATTTGTCCATGTGACTCATTAAGGACCGACTGAAGGTAGGTACCGCCTTCGCTATGATTGATCACCTGGTTGCGATAGAGCACCGAGCGCATCGTCCAAGAGCTTCCAGCATCAAAGCGAGTCCGGTAATCGCCGGCGCGGATCGTGATCGTTTTCGGGTCCGCGGAGGAAGCCGACGCGCCATCCTTGCCTCCGGTCTCCACCCGGACCGCCAAGCCGCGGGGATCAAACTGGAAGCCGGTGAGCTTCTTCATGTCGCCCTCATGAGTTCCATTAGGACTTGCTTGAGCAGCCCACACGCAGGTCGGGAAGAGAGCGGCGGATAAGATCGACGCGACTATCAGGAATCGGGGAGATTGATTCATGATTGGTTAGTTGGATTCACGGCCATCGACGGCGACCAGTTTCACCACGGCGCTGTCAAACTGGCGCTTGAATACCAGAGGAACGCCCCCTGCCATCCATTCGCTTCCCTTCCGGGCGTGGCCTTCGCCCAGCCGCGACACGGAATCTCCGCTTGGGAGGTTGAGCTCGGTGGCGATGTAGGTTCGATCCGGGTCGATGCCTGCCACCGGGCTTGCGACCGTGAGAGGGGAGGTGATTCCGCCGGTCTGATAGGCCAGAATCACCGCTTGGGAGCGGTCTGGTGAAACGAAATTGAGGGAAGGTGTGGTGGAGTCGAATGGGTTCTGGTGACGATATTGGTCCCCATACTGCACGATCTCGCGGATCATTTTGTAAGCCTCGATTCCCAACTTGGAGGCTGCGAGATAATCCGGTGAGCTGGCACGTGGATCGACTTCCATTCCGAGTTGCGTCATCATCGAGACATCGAATCGGTATTTCGTCGCGTATCTCTCGCCAGCATGGGTGACGTGGCTGGTCATCGCCATGGCCGGCATGACGGTGGAAAAGTTCCAGATGGAGCCGAGGCGATAGCTGGGGTTGGTGTTGTCGCTGGGCCAGAAGGTGTGGCTGTATTTCATGGCTCCGAGGTTGGCCCGGCCGCCACCGGCGCTGCAGGTCTGGAAATCGACATGAGGGTGCGCTTTGACCAGCTTGGCCTGGATCGCATGATAGGCAGCGAGGTAGCGGTCGTATAACTCCCCCTGGCGCGCTGGCCCGAGATAGGGCGAATAGGGATTGTTGATGCTCGAATTGGCATCCCATTTCACAAAGCGGATGCCTGGATTCTGTGCAAGTAGGTTGTGGACCGAATTGAAAACGTGTTTCTGGACTTCCGGGTTTGGCAGGTCGAGCACGGCCTGCCCGCGCTGGAGGTCGAGTTCCCGGCCTGGAACCCGCATCACCCATTCCGGGTGCGCTGCGAACAATTCGCTGGCGGGGTTTATCATCTCCGGTTCGAACCAAAGACCGAAATCAATCTGGTGCTCTTTGCCGGCCTCGATCAGCGGCGCAAACTCGTTAGGAAACCGTTCGCGGTTGATCTGCCAGTCGCCGAGACCGGTGCGGTCGTTGACTCTGGCGGTGGTTCCATTGCCAAACCAGCCGTCGTCAACCACGTAGAGTTCAATGCCCAGCTTGGCACTTGATTTCATCATCTCGATCACGGCCTGTTCCGAGATATTCATGCCGCAGCCCTCCCAGGAGTTGTTGTCCACTGGACGCAGGCGGTCGCCATCGCGCATTCCGTGGCGGCGCATCCATTGGTGGAAATCCCGGCTCGCAGGTCCCTTGCCACGCGCGCTGAAGGCAAAGACGCAGGCGGGAGTTTCCAAGCTGCCACCCGGCTCGACCGATACCGGCACCGGGCGACTCACCCCGCATGAAACTTCCAGCGTGTCCCGGTCGTTGATTTCAAAAGCCAGCCGTGTGCTGCCGGACCAGGCGAGCGCGGCGATCAGGCACAGCCCGGATTCCTCCGCCAGTGGTGCCCCGAATCCGAGGTTGAAGAACGGCTCCGGTCCCGACACATGGCGGTTGCCATGGCGGCTTTCCAACAGTTTACAGCCCTTGAGCAGTTTTTCTCGCTCGGGTTTTCCCGCTTCGGAATTTTGGGTGCTGTCGTACCACTCCAGATAGGTGCCCTCCCGGTTTTCGCTTTGGAAATAGAACGAATCCAGCCGTGCGACGGAGACCGGTTCGCGGGTCTCGTTCCGCAGCACCATCCATTGTTCGAGGATGTTGTCCTTCTGGTAGGAACGGATGTGCAGTTCGATAAAAATCGGATGGTCGCGGTCGCGCACGACAATCGTCGTTTGCTCGATGTCAGCCGACTCACGCACAACTGCATGGCTATCATAGATCAACTGCAACGAGGTGTCGCCATTCGGCAGGCTGACCGCCAGGGGGCCGGTGTAACGAGGGCCGTGGCAATACCGGTTCAGAGTCCTGATGAAGCGTGACGGAAACACCTGCCCCTTGACTGGGTGGTCCGCGTCTTTTTGCTCGAAATCCCGCAGTTCCGACACGAGCGCCCCGTCCTTGTCCAAGGAATAGGTGATGCCGAACGAGCGGGCCGCGACCTCGAATTCAACCGCTTTTGCGACCTGATCTTCCGCGGCGGAGGCTGCACCGGCAGCAAACGTTAGATAGACGCCCAATTCTGCTAGGCAATGACCGGCGCGGGAAAAATAATGGTCGAGCGAGATGGGGAATTTCTTCATGAATGGGAGTGGATCAGTCGCCCGGTGGCAGGAACGAACACAACAATATGAACCTGCTGGTGACCCACATGCATTTCCATGCGGATCACCAGCAAAGTAAACGCCCCAGTCCGGCGGGCACCGGATCAGGGAGCCTTGGTGGCCACGAGCCGTCCGAAGACCTTGGCCGACGGGTCGCCGGTCACTGTGACGGTAACTTCGATCACGTCATTGGCCGGTGCGATGTTGTCGGTGATGGTTGCTTCCGCGATGGTGGCGGCGGTGCCGCCTGCATTGCTCTCGCCGCTGGCTTTCCATTCCACCAGGTCGGTGGACCATTGATAGGATTTGGCCACATCTGACGCGATGGTGTTGGATTGGTTGTGGCTGAACTTGAAGGTGCTGCCCGTGGCGGAAATCCCAGATAGTCCGGGGTTGGTCACTGAGGGATCGGAACCAAGAACATTCTCCACGGCGTTGGCGAGGCCATCGTTGTCGAAGTCGTCGTTGGCTCCGGTCAGTGCTCCCACGCTGAAGTCTTCAATCCACGCGGTGAAATCGTTGGCGGGGGGGCTGGAGGAAACCACCAGTTTGCCACCACCGGTAATCCTTGGCGTGCCGATCTCAAGCCCCGTCTGGGTTCCGTCGGCGACGTAGGTTCCGTCGGCCTGCAGCACGGCGTCGATGTAAAAGCTGCCGACGGTTTCTGATAGCGCGTCATCAAGGTTGAGAAACGCGCCGCTTGCGATGGTGACCTTGGAGCTGTCGTTATTGGAATTGTCCGTGGTCAAACTGAGCGTCCCGGCGGCGACGGTGGTATCGCCGCTGTAGGTGTTAGCGCCCGAGAGCGTGAGGGTGCCACCGCCACTTTTTGTCAGACCGCCGGAACCGGTGATGATGACGGCGACTTCGCCGTTCTTCCCGCTGTTAACGGTTAGCATGGCTTCCTGGGTGCCGAAATCCAGCTTCGCGCCGTTATTCAGCGACGCGCCGTTGATTTTCCCACCTGTCGTGCCGCCGGTCCATAGAATCGCACCCGAGGCGATGGTCAAAGTCTGGTTGGCCGCAATCCGAACGTTGGTCGCTGCATTCGCCAAAACCAGCGAATTGATCGATACCGATTCAGCAGCCAATGTGTCCGTGTTGGTCCGCACATTGGTGCCCGCCGTGGTGGCATTCTGGGTGAACTCATCGTTCAGGTTCATGGGCCGCAGTCCGGTCTCGGCATTGTAGGTGACCAAGGTGTTGGGAGTGCCGGTCACCGTGCCCACCGCGCCTGTGGCGGTGCCGGCCTCACCGACCAGAAAGGGAACGATGACAGTGTCCTTGGCGGCACTGTTGATGCCGGTGCTCGCCGCCGGAGTGGTGCCGAATAGGGCCGGGACAGCAGTCAGGAAAAAGCGGCCGGTGCCCGTCGAGCTGCTGTCCTGGCCGAGTTTGAGACCATTGACCAAGACGACCGCGTTGCCGGGCGAATGACTCAAACTTGCCGCCGTGAACGTGGCATTCCCCGCGTTCCCCGAAGAGCCTCCCACCGAAGTCGGGGAAACCCTGATGACGTTGCGGTCCCCGGCAGTGGTGATCGGCCCGACCGTCTCGGTCGCGTTGGTGGCTGAATTGCCGCTCAGATAGACAAAGCTGCCGCCCGCGAGATGGATCGCCAGCGAGTCGCCCAGCCGGTTGGTGGCACTCGAATTCAGATTGTTATCAATGCGGAAGGTGCCATCCCCGGTGACGGTTAGGTTTGAGTTGCTGATTTTCGCGGATGATCCCGCAAGGCCTAAAATCCCGCCGTTGACCGTGGTCGTGCCACTGTAGGTATTGCCGCCATTGAGCCCCATGGTGCTGGTGCCGGATTTTACCAAACCTGCGCTCCCGCTGATCACGCCCGAGAAGTTGAAGTTCGCAGTGCCATTCCCGGTGAATGTGGTGGTTTGATTCAATGCGAG
>JBEGOB010000384.1:0-7004 GCA_041182265.1 Verrucomicrobiota bacterium
GTGCACGATTTGGGTGGGGGAGAAACCTGCGAGCGGCGGCTCAATGGTGAGGGCGAGGTTGTGTCCTGCGGGGCGGCGTTTGGGCAGCCAGAACTCGAAGGTTTCAATGCCGATGCCGTCGGGTGGCGATTGGAGGTTAGAAGTGGCGACTTGTTTGTTAAATGCATTCGTGACGGCGAGCACACCGGTGATGCGTTGATCACTGAGGCGAACGCGGATGGCCGGATTCTCACACAACTGGACGAAGTGGTAGCCGCTGCGGTCAACGGGTCGTGTGAAATGGATCTGCGGGCTGGATTCGCCGGCGGGCACGTCGAGCTCAATGACTTCGAGGGTCTCGTCGGGTGTGAAATTTCCACATTTATGAGAACGTCGGAGTTCGACGCGAAGTCTGGAGGGAGAGTCGGTAGCTAGGTGAAAGCCAAATGCAGGACATGCGCCAGCCACGAGCGGCAGCAGCATCGCCCACCCGCTTTCGAGTTTGAGCCAATCGTCGTTTGCAGGGATTTCACTGAGTTTCAAATGCGAACTGGCAGTGACAGTGGCGGAAGTCGCGAGGTCGGAAGGATCGATGATATCGCGGCCGGGGAGAAACTGTCCGCAACGGTCGAGGCGGAGGTGAAGTTCGCGCAGGCCATCACCGTTCGATAAAGCACGGGGAACGAGACCGCGCTCGTGGCAGATGGCGGCGGCGATGCCCACGCCTTGGCCACCGGCAGCGCAGGTGGCCATCACACGGGTGGAGCCGAAGGCGACGTGAGTGGCACTGATGATGCGGCCTGCTAGAAACAGATTGTTGATGTTTTTGCTGTAGTGGCTGCGGTAAGGGATGCCATAGACACCCTTCGAATGCCACTGAGTGCAGCCGCTTTTCTCCGAGTAAATGCCATCCGCCGGGTGGAGATCGACGGCCCAGCCACCGTGAACAAGCACGTCGTCAAACGCGGTTTGGCCGACGACATCCTGCTGGCAAATCATGTAGTCACCCTCGAAGCGGCGGCTCTCGCGCTTGCCGGGGATGGTGCCGACCCACTCAAGGTTCATGGTTTCCGCCTCGGGAAACTTGCCGGAGTTTTTGAAATAGTTCCAAACGCCGTAGATGACTTTCCAGAGTTCCCATTTGATATCTTCCGTCTGGTGAACGGTGTCGAGGCGGCCGCCGTATTCAAGCCACCAGAAATTGCAGCCCTGCATGTTGGTGTTAAACTGCCGATAGCGCGGGATTTTTGTGATGTCGTCGAGCGCCCAGCTCGGTGGCACGAACTTGACCGGACTACCAACGTCCTTGCTGTAAAAATACATCGAGTGACCTAGCAGCTGTCCGTAGGAGGCATCCGGGGCGAAGGCTTCGTCAAATTCCTCCTTGGCTTCCGCACCCATGCGGAAGGCCGCGCCCGACATAAAACCAAGGATTCCGTCACCGGAAGCATCACAGAAGAGCGGTGCCTTAAGCAGATAGCGAGTGGAGTTTTGGGAACACAGCGCGTGAACCGCCGAGATGGTATCCGCATCACTCTTATCGACCTCGAAGGCGGCGGTGTTGAGCAGTAGAGTGAGATTCGGCTCGTGGACGCATTTCTCCAGCAGGATCGTATCGAAGATCATCGCATTACCCTGGCGGTTTCGATAGAGATTCTCCTCCATAATTTCATTGGTCACGCCTCCTTCGCGGGACCAGCGGTTGTTGTTGCCCATGTGCGAGGTCGCGCCTAGAACCCATAGGCGCACTTCGCTCGAAGCATTGCCACCGAGCACCGGACGATCCTGCACAAGCACCACTTTCACTCCCTCGCGAGCGGCGGAAATCGCGGCGCAAGTGCCAGCAAGTCCACCACCGATCACAACGAGGTCAGTGTCGATCTCGACGAGTTTGAGGGCGCGCTTGTCAGTGGATTTTTCGATAATCATGATTTCAAGAAATAGAAGTTAGTCTTTATAAATGTTAGGTTTGGCAGAGCGACTGATGCCACCAAGCCAAAGGAAGAGAAGGGCGAGCGGATGCAGAAAGGCCATGGCAAGGAACCACGGCCCGTATCCTTTTCCGGTGACCATTTCCAGCAGTGGCCCCATGATTTTCTGGAAGCCGATATCCAGAAACCCTGCGGCTTTGGTGGACGGACCGGAGACCATGGCAGCAACGATCATGTTCATGATGATGCCACCAATAGTGCTTCCCGCCGCAACGACGCTGAAGATGGTACCGAGTGAGTGCTTGGGGGAAACGTCCACAATCAAGGCGCTGATGTTAATCAACCAGGAAAGCGCGGCAAATACCGCTACGGCAGTGAATACCATGGCCGTGGGCAATCCACTGGCGTTGGAAATTAGAGGCGAGATCGGCATGACACAGGCACATCCTAACATCACGGCAAGGCGCGCTTTCACCGGAGACATACCACGTTTGATCAACAGCCCGGAAAACCATCCGCCAGCAAGCGAACCGACTCCAGCGGCGGCATAAACGACCCAAGTGATGGTCAGATCGGATTGGGCAACTCCACGGCCGGTGTTTAGATACTTGGCGAACCAAAATTGATAAAAATACCACACGGGGTCGGTGAGCAAGCGAGCGAAGAGAAGCAACCAAAGCGGTTTAAAACTCAGCACCTGGCCCCAAGACCATGCCTTTTCGTTAGCTTCAGCATTGTCCTTTCCGCCATCTTCAATGAGTTCGAGTTCTTCCGCTGACAAGAACCGGCTGTCGCGGGGCTTGCGGTAAAGCAGGAGCCACGGGATCACCCAGACAAAGCCCGCGAGACCGGTCAATAAAAACGCCATCCGCCAACCAGTCCCATGGCCAAACAAGGAATTCACCCAAGGCAACTTGGCAGCATAGTCATAGTCCGCGAGCGGAATAACGATGTACGGAGCAAGGGTCGCACCAATTGTCGCACCCATCGTGTAGAACCCGATGGCAAGTGCCCGCTCGCGCGAAGGAAACCATTCGGAAACAATCTTGGAGGCGGCAGGCCAAATGCCGGCCTCGCCAAGTCCTAGCGAAAATCGCATCACACTCATCGACTTCATGCCTTGCGCCCATGCCGTGACGACATTGGAGAGCGACCACCAGAGCACGAAGACCAAGGTGCTGTTGCGCGTGCCCATGCGGTCAACCAACTTGCCCGAAACCAAGTAGGCGATGGTGTAGGCGATGAGGAAAATATTAACAATATTCGCATAGTCGCGGTCGTCGAGACCCAGATCCGCCTGAATGGTCGGCGCGAGGGCAGACAGCGTTTGGCGATCCACATAGTTCAATACGGCTGCTAGAAAAACCAACACCACAATCCACCAGCGCATTCCTTTGATTGTCATGAATTATGGAACTTTCTTTGTGTGACGGTCGAATTCAAAATAAGCAAGACTGAGGCACCATGCGGCACCGTAGTTCACCCAACCCTCGGCGTGGCGAAAGCTGCCCTCCGGATTGAAAGGAAACATCTCGCTGCCAGGGGACGAGGAGATCGAACCACGGCAGAGCTCTAACCGGGCACAAACATCGCTTTTGTATGCCATCGGCCAGCCGCGCTCAATGCCCGTGAATCCAGACTCCGGCTTGTGTGGCGCGGCGGCGAGACGTGGATTGCGTCCGAAAACCGCATCGACATGCGAGACGGCGAGTTCCCGCATCCGCGATTTCAATACCGGATCATCGATCACCCACGACGCCGCCAAAACAATGCCCGGTGTCCCGACCCAGTTGCCCACATCATTGAGCTTTGGAATGGTCCAGTGAGCTCCGTCATCATAACGGCGGATATCCCACAAATTGGCGGAGCGCTTCACGGCGACCTCGCCCCATGCAGTGATCTTTTCCTTCAATCCAGCAGGGGCATGATCGGGATAATTTTGCAAAAGCCAGACCAAGCTGGGAATGGTGCGGTGCTCGCTCATCCGGTGCCCCTTGGTGGTGCGTGGATCGTTCCAATCGAGGTTTTTCACGATCCAATCCGCCTGCTTCACGGCGGCGGCGAGATATCGGTCCGACTCGGCGAGACCATCGCGTTTCGCGATTTCATGCATCAACAGGTTAGGAACAATCGAATGTCCCGGCGCGTGGCGGCCCTTGTACGGATGGAGCAGGCCACCCATCGGGTTGTCGCCGGCGACTTGATCAATAGTTAGATAGGTGGCAGGATCCCACCATTTTCCGACCGCGAGCGAAGGCTCCCAGTTATTCTCGCAGAAATCTCGGCATTTTTCGTAGAACGAACGCGGGAGCCACTTCTGCAACGCCGGCCAGGCCCACACAACATAAGCGACCTGCTCGACCGTCTGCGAGTGGATCTGGCGAGGGTCCGGATCCTTGCTCGGGTCCTTCGTCGCTGGATTGACAAGATAGAAACCCGCCCCCCAATGGATGAGCTTGACCACATCCGGTGCATCGGCGGCGGGCGGCTCGAGCTCTGTATAATATCTCCTAACTGCATCCATCACACCCGCGCTGCACGGGTTTTTGGCGTCAAACTTAAAGGCAGGATCGAGCACCCGCTTTTTGTCCGCCTCCCAATCGATCTGCCTCGGCATCGCCGCGATGCGCGCGGGATCAGCCCGCTGGAATAGGACTAGCGAGGGAATAACCGCGTCGTAATAAGTGCCGTCGCGCCACGGACACCCGCCGAAAGCACTCGGATGAGTTCCGACCACTGAGCGCGAATCGATTAGAAAATCCACTGCGGGTTGCCAGAAGAGATCTTTCCACAAATTCGCTTGGATCAAGAATGGATCGCTTGTGCCTGTCTTCAGCGTGCCACCACGCACTTCGATCACATATTCACCGGCCGGGGCTTCGAGTGCCGAAAAATCCCCGATATTCCCAACAATCACCGAACGGAACAAGGTAGCTCCCCCCTTCGCGGCACGCACGATGAATTCACTTCCATCCGCCGATACAGGTGCCGTGAAACGCATGGCGCGCCCCATTTCAAAGCCGACTTGGTTGATAGCGATAAGATGAACATCACGCGCAACTTTCTGCAGCGCCATCTCGGCAGCTGGCTTCCACTCGGTCTTCCAGCGGATCACAGGCTTGTTATTTTCAAAACGCAAAGGTAGCCAGATGTAGCCGGCGTTGACGGGATCCTTCGGCTTCCAAATATCAAACATGGCGATCCATTCGTCCGGACTCCATGGTGCGGGCATGATGAAGGAGCTTTGTCCGCCAAAGGCTTTTTCCGGACCTAACTCGTTGTGTGGGTTCACACCGACACAAGGGTTGCCGAGCGACTGATAGGGACCGGATATTTGATCCGCGACGAACATCCGCGCCGGGTTTGGATCCCAACCGCTACTGCCCGAGCCGAGGAGGTAAATTTTTCCATCGCGCCGGAACAACGTCGGTGCTTCCGTGGCACGAGTGATGCCCTCCATCACCGTGTAGGCACCCTCAGGAAGCAACCCGTCTTTGCTCAAACGGCCACAAACTAGCGCCTTGTCCGGTTTGCGCACGGCGACATGATACGCAACTCCATCTTCATCCTGAAAAATGGCAAAATCTCCCGAGCCCGAAGGACTGCCAGCCCCGGTGAATTTCCCCTGATACGCAAAAGGGCCCAGAGGTTCAGCAGCCGTGGCAACGCCCGTGTAGGCAACATCGGTGCCCACCATATTCCCTGCTGCATTCGGCGGATACAGTTTGAAATACATCACGAACTTGCGGGTGACGGAATTGAAAACCACCTTGGGCCGATCGAGAATTCCCGCATCCGCGACCTCGGGATGCTGGCCGTCCGAGGTGACGGAAAGCACCAGCCCGGAGTTGCTCCAGTTTAACAAGTCACTGCTGACATAACACCTCACTCCAGCTTCGTTCTTCTGGGATTCTGTCTTGCCCGCGATCTTGTGCGAGCCATACCAGTAATATTTCCCTTCGTGTTTGAGGACATTGTTCCCATGGGCGTTGATGTGAGTCCCATCGGTATCGAGCCAAGCTTGGCCCGGATAGAAACTGGCTTGTTTGCCGTCTGCCACCGTCACGGAAAAGAAGAATGCACCCGTGACTAAGAGCCCGAGTCGCCTAATCCAACCAAGTAAACTGCGTGTCGTTTTTTCCATTATCTCGAGGTCATGCTTGCAGGCAGGCTCTCCCTTGTCAGTGATTTCCAGTTACACGATTTACACATAGAATTACACATCCTGATCATGAGATTGACTCGGTAGCAGACCCATGAAACACTCCTGAAACCTAAAAACCCAATCTGAATGCTCTATCGAAATTGGCTGAATCTCAAAGTCAACCTGCTCTGGTGCCACAATCGACATGTGGCAAAGGGCACACAAATTACGGGCCCCACTCTGCGCTTCACCGAGTTTACCAACAGCGCGGCGTGGCTCGTGCGCGAGGGCTGGGCACGTGTTGAGCACGATGGCCAATGTCATACGGCACATCCGGGCCAGTGGTTGATCGTAAAACCCGGACCTCGCGTACAAACATTTTCGGATGATGCGAGAATGCTTTCCATCGCCTTCGAAGCCCGCTGGCCGGATGGCTCACACCTCTATCAGGATGGACTCAGCCTAGTGATCAATTCATCGGATGCTCCCAAACTTGAACAAAAGGTCCGTCCGATTCTCAACGCAGTGATGGAGATTGCCCCCGGCACTTGGGATGTCCGAGATCACCGTGCCGATTTACGCTGCTATCTTCAGCTAGATCAACTTCTATGCGATTGGCTGCTAGATCTTTCTGAAATCCTCGATAGCCATGGAATCCGTCATTCCGGGCACTTTGGCATTGATGAGCGTGTTCGGGTGGCGGTGGACCTGCTTCACGCCCGCGACCTCGCCGATCCACTCGCGCTGGAAACCTTAGCTGCTGCCGTTCACATCAGCCAAAATCATTTAATCCGACTTTTCCGAAAAGACCTCCAGACGACGCCCAACCAATTCTGGGATCGACTCCGCATCGAGCACGCCCAAAGCCGCCTGAGACAGCCTGACGTCCGAGTCAAGGAGGTTGCGATCGATCTTGGATTCAAGCACCTTTCACACTTTTCCAAGTGGTT
>JBEGOB010000385.1:0-4024 GCA_041182265.1 Verrucomicrobiota bacterium
CCGATTTTTTCCAACAAGGCTAAATTTCCCTCCTCCTGCCCCGGCACGAGGTGATGAATGAGCATGGGGCAGCGCGCGGCGATCGCCTCATGCACCGTCGCCCCGCCCGCCTTCCCGACGACTAAGTGGTGCGAATTCAACAATTTCGGAACGCGCCGAGTCCAAGCGACGAGTCGGACACGCCCTGGGTAAGCGATTTGCAGCGCCCGTGCGATTGGGAAAAGACGCCGCACGTTGCGCCCGAGAATCACCGTCAGTCGCACTTGCGAGGAGGCATCCAACAAGGCGCGCCCATGCACCGCCAACAGGTTCCGCTCGGCCGTCGGAAAATACAAAATCCGGAATGGGTCACACGACGCAGCGCTGTCCACGGGGGCCAATTTCGAAAAATCTGGGTGCACTGGGAACCCGGTCTCCACGACTTTTCCCACTGCCAAGCCCTTGCCAAGCATCGAATCACGCGTCGCCGCATCGGTCACCAGCCAATGCTCGCACTCGGCACGCAACCAAGCCGCATTGATTTCGATCGAATCCGTCACAACGATGAAAACCGGAACTTTCCCAACTCCAGCTTCGAAAATCCGCGTGAGCAAGTAGGGATAAAGCGGATAGGTGCTGACAATCAGGGTCGGTTGAAATTGCGTGATCAATTCCGCAAGTTTGGCCTGCACCTTCTTGAAAACCCGCGATTCCTGACGACCGAAATCACAGCGGTCGGTGGATCGGTAAATTTTCGCCCAAATTTCAGGAAAATGGTTGGTCACATACCGGTAAGCGCCATTCACCCATTGAGTAAGCCGGGGTAAAGCAAGCATGCAGGGGTCGCTCACCTGCGTCACAGCCCCGCCAGCATCGAGCGCCAGAGCCAAATTTCTGGCAGCGCTGTTGTGCCCTTCACCAAAGGCGGCAGTGACAATAAGAATTCGCGGGACGACGGGCATGGATGCTTGCGGCGCAGAAATAGAGTGAGAGCAGCGTTGCGTCCATCGACTTTTCCAGCTTTTCTTTCGCCAGCGATGCCCCCCCGCAACGAGAAAAAAATCGAGCTAAGGCCGGTCAGCGATATTGCGCCACCGGCACGTCCCGTCGTGCGCTTGCGTCACGAAGGCATGAAAATGCCATCCAAGCCGCTCCGCCTTGAGGTGGCTCCGGAAGACCAGCGGGAACAAGTCCGGCTCACCCTGCCAACTGCAGAACATTTCGAGACACGCACCCACCAGCCCGGCTTGGAGGCGATCATGGAGACGGACCCTCTGGACCTGAGCCCGATGGAGAATCATTGGGGCGAGGAGGCCACTCAAGAGCGGAACATCCCTTGGGGATGGTTTATTCTGATCCTCATCCTCATCGGCGCGGCCCTCGCTTGGTCACTGACTCGCGTTTCCGAGAGCAAAGTGCAAATCGAACAAATCCAGACGGAAATCGGCCACACGCTGGCATCCAACGCCAAGGAGGAGGCGGAGGCGACCAACTTGATCGATCAAATTGAATCCGCATCCCACCAGTTTTTCAAAGCGACAAGCATCGACGAAATGGCCCGCCTCGTCCGGCACCCGGAACGGGTCCGCCCCCTGATGGAGCAGCACTACGGCGGCCGTGTCATTCCTCCAAACCCGATTGACCAACACAATGTGCTGCAGCCGATCACGCTCGGCAACCGTGCGAATTTCTGGATGGAAACGGTGCAACTCAAAGACCGCAGCAAGCGCAATCTCCTCATCGAGGTGACCCAGGACGGCGAGGCGAAAATCGACTGGGAAACGCTCGTTTGCTACCAGCCGATGAGGTGGGACGACTACGCAACCGAGCGCCCGGCAGGCACGTCTCTGGACTTCAGGGTCTACATCGAGCCGGACAATTTTTTCAGTCACGAGTTCTCAGATTCCGGGCGTTGGAGCTGTTTCCGTCTGACGGCCTTGGACAGCGAGGAAACTCTCTTCGGCTACCTGCCACGGGAAACTCCCTTGGAACAGCAGGTGAACGAGATGCTCTCACAGAATCAGGGGCAACGCACGTCCGTGATCCTTCGCCTCAGCATCCCCGAGGGACTCAACTCGCGCCGCGGCGTCTTGATCGAGAAGCTTCTGAGCGTCCGCTGGATTTATCTAGATCCCCCTGAATCCTAGCCCTTGATGTCCTCGCGAGATCGGACAAGATGCGCCGCGTTGATCACCTCGCAAGACACCCCAAGGACGCCAAACCTCGCACGTTTTATTCCCGTGCTGCTCGGCGCTGGCGCATTTCTGACGCTCCAATACGCACTCGCCATCTGGAACCTGACGAATGCGTCTGGGAAAATGGCGAATAAGTTCAACGCGCTCGCTCGCGACGAGTATTTTGGTTTTCTGTTCTGGCAAAACGTCCAGATGCTCATCGCATACGCCGTCCTCACATTGACTGCTGCGGTTCTCGTGCAACCTTTCGCCACCTTATGGACCGCCCGCTCGCAGCACCGGAGCGCGCTTGCCATGGCACTCAGAAGCTGCGCGCTCACGGCCTTGATCCACGGGTATTTCACCCTACGCCTGGTGGAAACACGACCGTATTTCCTCACCGAAGCAGAATTTGGCCACTGGTATTACCGAATTTTGGAAATCATCCCCGACGCGATTAAGCCCGCCACGCTTGCCCTTCTTTTCACTGCGCTGCCCATCGCCGTCGTCACCACGGTCATCGTCTGGCAAGTCCAACGCTTCGGTCGCCGCGCGTGGATCTCAACGGCTGTTGCAAGTCTAGTCCTCGCCGCGACATTTCTTTTCCAAAGCCTGAATTCGCAAACGCCTGCCACCCCAAACCACGCTGAAAAGCCGCTCAATGTCATCATCATCGGCTCAGACTCACTGCGTGGCGACCGCCTAGGATGCGCTGGCTACACCCCCGACCGCAAAGATGGCAGGGCCGCTGCCGGCGTCTCACCGGTGATCGACGCACTCGCCAAGCGC
The DNA here is from genome assembly GCA_041182265.1 of Verrucomicrobiota bacterium. GTDB lineage: Bacteria > Verrucomicrobiota > Verrucomicrobiia > Verrucomicrobiales > Akkermansiaceae > Luteolibacter. Next base: position 2,943 of record JBEGOB010000385.1, read on the forward strand.
TCAACACGCTTCGCGGAATGCTACACTTCCATCGCATCCACCCTAGAATCTGGGGTGCAATTGATGTCTTCACAATACCCTCAAAGCAACGGCATCCGCCAAATGTACCCGGATGAAGCGACGGTCGCAGCGACCAATCAACGCATCGTCACGCTTCCCTCGCTCCTGCGTGAAAAAAATTACGACACGGCAGCCATCGGCGATTGGTGCGCCGGCTATTACCAATTGATGCCGCTCGGATTTGAACAAATCTCTGTTTCAAACTTCGATAATTTCAAAATCTACATGAGCCAAGCCGTCGTGATGGCGCACTTCGTCGTTCCTCTGTATTTCGACAATTCGCTCGGCTACCGCATCTTCCCACAACTCGGAGCCTTCGCCAGCTTCGTCACCCCGGAAGTGGTCACTCAGCGCGTGGAAAAGCGCTTGGCCAAGGTCGCTAAAAACGGAAAACCCTTCTTCTGGCACGTCTTCTACTCCTGCAATCATCTCCCCTACCGCAGCAATGAGCCGTTTTGCAGCATGTTTGCTGATCCCAATTACCAAGGATCTAACAAAAGCGGCGTGGATTTCGACATCGATTCTTTCATCGGCGGCACCGATCTAGAATCGAAGTGGAAAGCCCTCCCGCCCAAGGAAGTGCAACAAATCCGCGCACTCTACGACGGCTGCACCCGCGAATTCGACGGCTGCGTCGGGAAAATTCTCGCCGCTCTCAAAGCCAACCGCTTGGCGGACGACACCATCGTCGTCGTCACGTCCGATCATGGCGACGACCACTACGAGCCCGGCGTCACCCTCGGCCATGGCCTCACTTTCAATGGCGGACTGCAAGCCAACCGCGTCCCGATGATCATCCACGTCCCCGGCACAAGCCCCAAGGTGATCCCAGAAACCGTCCGCCTCATCGACTTGATCCCCACACTCGCCGAACTCACCGGCACGGAAAAATCTCCAACGTGGCAGGGCAAAAGTTTCGCCTCATGGATCCACGGCACCGAGACCCCGGAGTTCCGCCCTTTTTACGGCGAAACTGGATTTCCCTTTATCCAATTCAGTGTGAAAGGCGTCACCCGCCCTCC
>JBEGOB010000386.1:0-6863 GCA_041182265.1 Verrucomicrobiota bacterium
GGCACGTCGGTGACTACTTTGGCAACGGCGCACCTGAAGAACTTGACCTCACTGAGGCCAGTGCGACGGCTTGGATCAACCGTGGCGAAGAACGCTTCGGGATTTATTGCGCAGTTTGCCACGGCAAGTCGGGTGATGGTCAAGGAATCACTGGCCAATACGGCGTTCCCGGTATTGCAAATTTTCATCTCGATAACTTCAAACCGGCAACTTACCCCGATGGTCGCATGTTTGAAGTCATCACTCACGGCAAGGGCATGATGAGCGGCTATGGCTACAACATTCCGGTCCGGGATCGTTGGGCGATTATTGCTTACGTTCGTGCCTTGCAGACCGCCAAGGAGGCGCAAACCAATTCCAAATAACCTTTCCCCGATTCCCATCGAAATGGCTCACCACCACGTCACATCCGCAGATATCGCGATCAACGGCGACCATCTTGATACCTCCAAGGTATCGAAGGTCAAAAGCGTCGCTCTTGGCGTGGCCGTTCTCGGCACGCTCGTCAGTTTGTATCTCCTATTCTTCGCTCCGGAGAAAATTCGGGGGCCATTTGCTTACTCCTGGCTTTATGCGTTCTACTTTTTCCTCACCTTGTCGATCGGTGGGGTTTTCTGGACACTGCTGCACAATGTTTCGAATTCGGGTTGGGGCACTTCGGTGCGTCGGACTTTTGAAAATTTGGGTTCCACCTTCCCGTGGATGTTCCTTTTTGGGATTCCGCTGCTTTTCCCTCAGGTGCAGGTGTATCTGTATGAATGGATGAACACGCATCGTGCGGCGCATGGGGACATCAAGGAGCATCTCCATCATGCAGACCATCTCTTGTATAATAAGTATTGGTATATGAATGTGCCGTTCTGGTATTTTCGGGCTGCATTTTACTTTGTTGGGTTGAGCGCCGTAATCTACGGGCTTCGCAAGCTTTCGACCGCCCAAGATACGGACATGAATCCAGGCACGCGCCGTTTGTTCAAAGCCCGTTTCCATTCGACTTACACTCTAATTATTTTCGCCCTGACGATCACTTTCACCGGGTTCGATTTTCTAATGGGATTGGATTACAAATGGTTTTCAACGATGTGGGGTGTCTATCTATTTGCTGGCACGGCGTTGAACTCAATGGCTGTGATTGTGATTGTCTGCACATGGTTGAAGAGTCAGGGACATCTGAAGCATGTCACCACCTCTGAGCATTTCCACATCATGGGTAAGCTCATGTTCGCCTTCACGACATTCTGGGCCTACATTGCGTTCTCGCAGTATTTCCTGATTTGGTATGCGAACATTCCCGAGGAGACATCCTATTTTGCCATCCGTAACACCGGGCATTGGAACCTCGGGATGTATGCGCTTGTGTTCGGTCACTTCGTGGTGCCCTTCATCGTCCTCCTACAAGCTTGGTTAAAAAAGAATCCGAAATTGTTGTCGGTTGTTGCGGTTTATACCTTGTGCATGCATGCGCTTGACCACTATCTCATTTCCATCCCCGAGCGCGGGATTTCGCTGGGCCGAATCAAGCCTGAGATCTTCGGCGACATTCAAGTTTCCATTCCTGGTGCCTTCTGGGGAGACATTTTGGCCTTTGTCACCCTTGGCGCGGCTTTTCTGTTCTTCTTACTCCGTGCCCTAGGCCAGCACTCACTTTACCCGAACCGCGACCCACGGATTCTTGAGTCCGCCAACGTTTCAAACTGATCTTCCCTTCCTCACATGGACCCAACTCGCGATAATCCGCTCATCCGCTTTGCCAGTTTCTGGTGGGGCATCGGTACGTTCCTACTTTTTGCAGCACTGCTAGGCATGGTCTGGCTATTCACTCGGTCTGAGCCATCGGACCTTGAAGCCGAGGCTGCAAAGCCGCGTTACACGACCAAGGCGAAGGTGGATGCCGCGCAAAATGAGAGTTTTCCGAGTGCGCAGATGGGCGCGGCGATTTCCAAGGTCGCTCAGCAGTTGCTCGCCTCCAAGCCAAGTGCAGTCGAAGTCCCTGCGCAAATTGTCCCAGGATCCGCGACGGCTAAGAAACTTGCGGAAGCACCCGCGGTTGATACTTCTGCGGTCGATCAAGTCGCTGCCGCTGACGAGCCTGTTGATCCAGCGGTGATGGAAATCGGTAAGATGCAATACATGGTTTGTGGTGCATGCCACGGTCAGAATGGCGAAGGCACTCCAGCTGGGCCGCCTTTGGCAGGTTCCGAGTGGGTGACAGGTCCGGTCTCCAATCTTGTTTTGATTCAGCTTCGTGGTCTCCAGGGGCCGATCAAGGTTGCTGGCAAGGAGTATAACTTCCCGGGTGGCATGGCGCCGATGGGTTATCAAACGGATGCACAAATTGCCGGAGTGCTCACTTACATCCGAAACAGTTTTGGAAATAAGGCATCATCCGTCAAAGCGGAGCAGGTTGCCGCACTTCGCAGTGAGGTGGGAAAGCCGCAGATCACGGCGGCCGAGCTGACCCAACCTTGAGTCCTTCTATTTTTTATCCTTTATAACGATGTCATCCGTTACCACCACACCAGATCAGGACGCCTTGTTGCGTGCCGGGATTGATCGTTCATTGCGTCACCCGGTGATGTTTTTCCTGACCAGCGGCGCCGCATGGCTCGCGGTTTCGATTATTCTCGGTATTATTTCTTCTGCAAAGGTCCATAGCCCTGAGTTTTTGGCCGGTTGTTCGTGGCTGAGCTACGGTCGGGTTTTTCCGGCGCATATCAATTTGTTGATCTACGGTTGGGGATTCCAAGCGGCTTTTGCGATCATCATTTGGATGATGGCGCGTCTTTCTCGCAAAGAGTGCACGGCCGCAGGGATGATTTTGACCGCTGGACATGTTTGGAACCTCGGCGTTTCTCTGGGCTTGGTCGGTATTCTCGCAGGTGCGGGAACTGGGATGTCTTGGATGGAGTTTCCTGCTTTCACTTGGCCCGTCTTGCTGTTGAGTTACTTCGGCATCGTGATTTGGTCGTTCATTCAATTCCGCGTTCGCCGCGAAGGTCATGTCTTCATTTCTCAGTGGTATTTGCTCGCGGCGATGGTTTGGTTTCCGTGGGTTTTCATCACGGCGAACGTCTTGCTGCACTGGATGCCTGGACATCCGGTGATGGGTGCAGGCATCAATGCTTGGTATAAGTCCGCTTTGATGTTCCTGTTCTTCACACCCGTCGCCCTAGGGGCTGCATATTACTTGGCGCCGAAGGTGACTGGCCGGCCAGTTTACAGTTACTCGCTCGCGAAACTGGGTTTTTGGTCGCTCGCGGTGATTGCGCCGTGGGCGGGGATGCAGAAGTTGGCAGGTGCCCCGATTCCGTACTTTATGCCTTATCTCGGTGCTGCGGCGACAGTCTTATTGTTCATTCCGGCGATTGCAGCAGCATTGAATCTTTTACGCACCGCGCTTTCATCTCCTGAAATTCTTGCGGGTAGCCCTTCACTGCGCTTCACGATTGCAGGAGTCGTCGGTTTGGCGGTGCTTGGGCTTGCGGCGGTGATTTTAAACCTGCCGAACACGACTTTGCCGCTCACCCAGTTTTCCTTGTCCGGTTATGGTTTTGAAATTCTTGCCCTGTATGGATTTTTCTCTTTTGTGATGTTCGGGGCGGTTTACTTCATTGTGCCACGTGTGACTCGGCGCGAGTGGCTTTCCCGCAGAATGATCTCAGTGCATTTCCTGCTCTCGGTTTACGGGATTATCACCGTTGCACTTGTGGCTCTTTTCGGCGGACTTCAACAGGGGATTGGTCAAGAGGACTGGACCCAGCCTTGGCAAGGGGCAGCGACGCGGGCTTATCCGTATGCGGTTGCGACGACCATCGCTTGGTGCTTCATCCTTTTTTCAAATATCTTCTTCTTTCTGCACCTCACTTTGATGTGGTTGCGTTTGGGGCGTCGCAGTTCACATCCAACGCTCTTGGTGTCCGCTCACGGTCACGGAGTTGGCCCTCACGGTGAGGAAGGTGACATCGATAATGCGGGTCCTGGTCACATGGCCGCGCACTGACACAGATTTTAGCTTCAGAGATCAATCATCCGATTTTTACCAATGAGTTTTCGCACTTTCATCTTAGGATTATCCGCCAGCTTTGGTATTGCTTGGCTTGCGATCATCGTCGTGCCGTATGTGAAAATGCGGAATTTAGGGCCGCTTCAACTTTCCGAAGTCGCGGATGGAGCGAGCGGGATTTTTTACCCTAAGCGCACAGGGCGTATTGCCAATGGCGCTTTAGTCTATGCTGAAAATGGATGCTATTTGTGCCACACTCAAGTGGTGCGTCCGACTTATGCTGGGAACGATCTCTATCGCCCAGATTGGGGGGGATTGAAGGCGGATCCAGATCGGGGTGACACCCGACGCGAGACAAATGCTTATGATTTTGCAGGCGAGGAATTCGCACAGATTGGGGTTTCGCGGATCGGTCCGGATTTATCGAATCTTGGCCGGCGTGTTGATTCGCTCTATGCAGTGGGAGGAAATTCTGTGGAGTGGTTGATGCAGCATCTTTACAATCCACGGAATGCTCCGGAGCGTTGGAAGTCAACTTGCCCGCCGTCCGCTTATCTTTTCACCAAGCGCAAGGTGGGCAGTGCGCCGGCAGAGTATGCGATTCCTATCGGCAACGATGGGGTCTGGGAGGCGATTCCAAGCGCGGATGCCAAGGCATTGGTGTCCTATCTAATGTCACTCAAGAAGGATCAAGCGGTTCCGGCTGCATTGAATTTCGCACCTGCAAAAACTCAAGCTGCCGCCTTGAAATAATTCAAACACTATCTAATCTCAATCATGTCACAGCCTAGCCACAAACCCGACCTCGAAGAGTCGATCAATGTGACCGAGACACATGGGCGTGTCGTCCGCGAGGCCGCCGCTTGTGCCCGCGAGAAGCGGATTGTCGACAATGGTGTCGCGCCTGTTTCTCTCTGGGCTTTCGTCGCATGCGGTCTTGTCCTATTGATTGCCGGCGGTATTTTAGGAGACGGTGGTCGTCTTCTCGCCTATGGCACAATTTTTCGTGAGGGCTATGTCCGCACGCCAGCGGCCGGTGCGGATGAAGGTGGCGCGGTTCCCAAGGAGGCCCTTGTTGCCTACATGGCAAAAGGCGCTAAGATTTACTCGGCGAAATGCCAGGGCTGTCATGGTGCCGACGGTCGTGGTAACGGATCGACGTTTCCATCTCTTGCCGGCTCCGCTTGGGTCAATGGGGAGACGGAGCGTTTTTCGATGGTCATTTTGAATGGCCTTCAGGGTCCGATCAGCGATGGCAAAACTTATGGTGTCATGCCTCCTCAGGGGATTGGGATGACGCCTGAAGACCTTGCGGGTGTGATGACTTACCTTCGCAATAATTTTGGCAACACGGTGGGCGATGTGGTGACTCTTGAAATGGCTGCCAAGGCCTTGGAAATATCTGGGGCGCGCGCGAGTGCAGGGCAGATGGTTTCAGCAACCGAGCTGACTGCGGATCACGTTAAGGCATTGCCGGGCGAGCCGCTCGATCCAGCTGCGCTTGTGGATGCAATCACTCTCGCTCCCATGGACGCCGCTGCGCCGTGATGCATTTCATCAACTTTTCTTCTCAATCAATCTCAACTCGATTCCAATTCAAAATCAACAAGGTTGCCGATACTCTTCAGTAAAACGCTTCACTCAGTTTGAATTTATCCAAGCCGCAAGACGGAAATATGAGCTCTCACGCAACTTCACACGCCGGGCATGATGCCCATCACGACGAACATCATCATGATCCGGGTTTCATCCGGAAATGGGTTTTTTCGACGGATCACAAAATTATCGGAATTCAATACGGCATCACGGCGATGTTGTTCCTTGCTTTCGGTTTCTATCTGATGATGGTGATGCGTTGGAGCATCGCGTATCCGCATCAGCCATTGCCTGAATGGATGAGTTGGGTTTTCACAGACGGTTGGAAGGCCCGGTGGTTGCAGGATGGCAAGGTCACCGGAGAAACATACAATATGTTCGGTGCGATGCACGGAACGATCATGGTCTTCCTCGGGATCGTTCCGCTCGGGTTTGGTGCGTTCGGGAATTATGTGACGCCGCTTCAGATTGGCGCTATCGACATGGCGTTCCCAAGGTTGAATATGGCCAGCTACTGGATCTATTTGGCTGGCGGAGTGGTCATGTGTGCTTCGTTTTTCCTAGAGTCAGGTGCAGCTAAGTCAGGTTGGACAAACTACTCTCCGCTGGCAGGTTTTGCGGATGGTCAGGTGGTGAATCAGTGGTTAGCCGGACAGACTCAGTGGTTGATTGGCTTGGTTTTGCTCATCACATCGTCTTTGCTAGGATCCGTTAATTTCATCCCGACAATTATCAACCTTCGAGTGCGGGGGATGACTTGGATGCGGATGCCATTTTTCGTCTGGGCCATGTTGGTCACTGCGTTCCTCCTGCTGCTTGCTTTCCCTCCGCTTGAGGCTGCTGGCATCATGCAATTGATGGACCGGGTGGGTCACTCGTCGTTCTTCATGCCGTCAGGACTTTTCACCAAGAGCGAAGGTCTAGCCGATCTGTCAGGCGGTGGCTCTCCGCTGTTGTTTCAGCATCTATTCTGGTTTCTCGGGCATCCCGAAGTTTACGTGCTACTGCTGCCGGCCTTCGCCTGTGTGAGTGAGATCATTCCTGCCAATTCTCGGAAGCCTCTTTGGGGTTACAAGTCGATGGTCTATTCGGTTTTGGTTTTAGGTTTCCTCTCGTTCGTCGTGTGGGCTCACCACATGTATATGACGGGGATGGGTGCTGCGTTTTCGACATTCTTCCAAACCACGTCTGTTTTGATTTCGGTGCCATCCGTTGTGATCATCACTGCCATGTTGCTCTCACTCTGGGGCGGATCGATCCGCTT
>JBEGOB010000387.1:0-4284 GCA_041182265.1 Verrucomicrobiota bacterium
GATATTCTGAAAAATTTGGGTTTGGGCCGGCATCGATCGATGACCTCCCGAGCCACTGATTACGGAATTCACGACTCCCCCACAAGAATAAATTGCACAATTGTGCAATGAATCGCTCAGATTTGTGCATGAAATTCCAACCCCGATGACGCTGCGAATCCCCGCGTCTGGCCTTTTTGCGAGAACCAAGCAATTTTGCGAAATTGACCGAAAAGGACCCATCCGCACGTCGCCGCAGCGTGTGTTTAGCCAATAACGGACTCAACACCGGGCCAGCCCTCACATTTTCTGCCACAGAGTCCCCTCCCCATCGCGACGGCCGCAAATGCTGCGCCATGACTGAGCGAGATCACCCCACGCCCCTGAAACTCGGTGCCGCCGTTGCACCTTTGAGAGACCTTAAAAACCTAGCCAGTATCTGAGGAAAATTCCCACCAGCATGCCACTTGCTGACAATCTAAACACCCGTGAAAGCATCGACAGCGGAAGTTCCTACACCTCACAGATCCACCTGCTTAACCAAAACAAATACTCGCATGACGGCAGTTTCATTATCTCAGAAACTCAGCCGGGCTCAATTTGATCTTTTGATTGTGCTCGCGAATGCGACCCATGATTTCCGGATTGGCAAAACGGCCTTCTTCCAAGCCTTCCGGGTCCCATGATCCAAAACTCCATAGAAACGCCCTTTTCACCCGATAACGACTCCTGCCTTCTGATAGAAATTCACACAGGGCCTGATGATATCTCATCCGCAGCAAGCGGAGCTCAGCACTTTTACAAGGATCCGCCTTGGCGGGGTCCGCGCTTCCAAGATAAGGCGAGCGAGCGGCATCCTCCGGGTGCAATGCCGGAATGTATGACTTCCAGTCAGAACTTGAGAGTCCTCCATCACCAATCCCGACCTCCACGAAATGCAGTCTCTTGTTTGTCGGAATCGGACATTTCAAGGCATGAAATTCACCGGCAAACAAACCCAGAGCCATATCAAAATCCTCGGGTCTCGGCGGACAGCTAACCGCCTGATACATTGAAATTCGGATAAAGTCGCAAGTCTCCCAAGATCCTCACTCAACAAAGTCCGCTGCATCAAGAGCGTCATTGATCATTCCGTCAGCTTAAGCGGTCGAGGCGATGCAATCCGCATCATCGCCAAAGTCATTCCCAACCGGAAGATCCCCGTCGTGCTCCCCTTCACCTCGCCCAAGGTCAATTGCCCAACTTGCGGCATGAAGGTCAGGACCGTCACATTTGCACAGGGCAAGCACACCAACTGCGATGTATTCCGCCGTTTCCTCGCGTTTCGGACGCGCCGCATGCGCGGAAAGAAAACCGCCACCATCGGAGTCGATGAGATCCCTCACAACAAAGCTCAACGCTACGCACCCACTGCCTATCAGATCGGCGGCGGCTGCAAGCGGCTTCTCGGCATCATCCGAAACCGCGCCCCCTCAAGCCCTAAAAGCTTGTTCAAGTCCTTCGGCGCAGAGCACTGCGCCGAAATTAAGGTCGCTTCATCGAAGAATCCCTCAAAATGCCCCATTGTGACGGAAACTCCACGAAACCCCAAAATCGCCGCACCCTAAATCGGCGAATGAATAGTCATGGTGCTTACATTGTTGGCAACGATTCGGAAAAAGATGCAATTTGACCCGAAAATCATGGTTTCGGGTGATGTGGCTGGTTGACAAACGAGGGGGGGCTTGACCAATCTCCAAAAAACGCAACATGGGCATTCGCCTCGTGCATCCTTTTTAAAAATCCACCTCCTCAGGAGCCTTAGCCAAGTGTTTTCCAACGAAGATTATCTCGCAGAATTGCTCACCGAAGCCGGAATGGTGAGCGCCGAAGAAGCAGACCAAGCGCGTAACGCACTCTCCGGAGGCGAGACGATCATGGGCTATCTCCTTGCAAATACGTCACTTACCCAAGACTCCGTTGCCAAGACCTTGGCCGCCAATGCGGGAATCCCCTTCATTCGCCTTGCCGATGTCACCTTCGACCCCGGCATCACCCAAGCAATCTCAGACGAGGTTGCGCAGCGCTATCGCGTCATCCCCGTGCAGGACGAGGGCCTCTCGCTGACGATCGCGCTTGCAGATCCCCTTGATTTTGAATCACTTGACAGCCTCCCACACGTCATTGGGCGCGAGTTGAACTTGGTCTGCGTGACCCAGCAGGACATTCAAGACTACCTGCGCCAATTTTACCAAGCTTCCTCCGACTCTGGCTCGAAAGAAGCCGGCTACTCCGTCACCAGCGGCGATGCAGAAGGCGGAGCCGATGCGGACGACGCGCCGATCATCCGCTTGGTCATGCAGTTGCTCACCGAGGCTTTCCGCCTGCGCGCTTCCGATATTCACATCGAGCCCTTGGAAACTTCCGTCCGCGTCCGCTATCGTCTCGATGGCAAGCTGGTCCACGTGGATACGCACCCGAAGAAACTTTTGCCCGCCATCATCGCCCGCTTAAAGGTGATGAGCGGCACCATGTCCATCGCGGAAAAACGCCTCCCTCAAGACGGCCGGATCCAGCTGAAAATGGGCGATAAAGAGGTCGATCTCCGGGTTTCGTCCGTCCCATCCAACCACGGCGAGTCGATCGTCATGCGGATTCTGGATAAAACAGCGCTGCTTCTTGGCTTGCCGGAACTTGGCTTCTTCTCAGATGACCAACAAGTTTTCGAGCAACTTCTCGGACTCCCCGACGGGATCCTTCTCGTCACCGGCCCCACCGGCTCGGGTAAAACGACCACGCTTTACGCCTGCCTCAACGTCATCAATAAGCCGGATAAAAAAATCATCACCGTGGAAGACCCGGTCGAGTATGAACTTCCCGGCATCAACCAGGTGATGGTCAAGACAGACATTGGCATGACCTTCGCCGCGGCGCTCCGCGCCATGCTCCGCCAAGCTCCGAACATCATCATGATCGGGGAAATCCGGGATGCGGAGACGGCGAACATCGCCATCAACGCATCGCTCACCGGTCACTTGGTTTTCTCCACGCTCCATACGAACGACGCGCCATCCGCCGTCGCCCGTCTTGCGGACATCGGCGTAAAACCCTTCCTCATCGCTTCCGCCGTCCGGGCCGTGCTCGCCCAACGCCTCGTCCGCAAACTTTGCCCCATCTGCAAGGGCCCTGCCGAACTCACCGACAAGGAAATGCGCGCGCTCTCGCTCGACGCCTCTCGCATGACAGACGCAACCATCTTCGGCGCAGTCGGTTGCGAAAAATGCCGCGGCAACGGGTTCAAGGGACGCATGGGCATTTTTGAAATTTTCCTCATCGATGACGAAGTCCGGGGCATGATCAACACAGGCCTCACCACCACCCAACTCCGCCGCCGTGCCCGCGAGCTCGGCATGCGCACCCTCCGCGAGGACGGCATCCGCAAGGTGCTTTCCGGTCTCACCTCCGGCGGCGAGGTGGTCCACGCAACCATGTCAGACCTCGACTGATCTCTCTTCACCTTCGACATCCTCTTCGAAAAAATCCTTCGCCTTCCCGTCCCATGGACAACCAACAGATCATCGAACTCTTCCAATCGCGCGGCCTCATCGACCAAGCGCTCTCTCAGGACATTCTCGCCGAAGTCGGCCAGAGTGGTAAGGAAATCGCCGAAATCCTTGCCGATTTCCAAGTCATCCAGCACCGCGATGACATCTGGCCCGTGGTCGCCTCCGAACTCGGCGCCAGCATGGTCGATCTCCGCGACTGGACCCCGCCTGAAGCGCTCCTCGCACTCGTCCCCGCCGGCACCGCCCGACTCCACGGCGCACTCCCGGTAAATTTCGACGAAACCGGACTCTATGTTGCCTTGGTTGACCCCCTCAACCCACAAACTCCCGAAGATCTCCGCTTCGCCCTTGGCCGGGAAATCAACGTCGTCGTCGCTCCTGACTACCTCGTCGAGTCGAAGATCAACGAATGTTACGGCGGCGAGGGCAAGGCCATGGAAGACATCCTTAGCCAGCTCGAAATCGGCGGCGGGGATTCTCTCAACGCTGCGGATTTAGAATCGGAGGCCAACTCCGCGCCCATCATTCGCTACGTGGATTTGGTGCTTTACCAAGCCATCAAGGAAAAAGCCTCGGACATTCACTTTGAACCCTTCGAGAAGGATTTCAAAATTCGCTACCGGGTGGACGGTGCGCTTTATGAAATGGCGCCACCGCCCATTCACCTCGCCTTGCCCATTCTTTCCCGCGTCAAGGTCATGTCCAACATGAACATCGCCGAGCGCCGCATCCCCCAAGACGGGCGGATCGTCAAGCAAGT
>JBEGOB010000388.1:0-8001 GCA_041182265.1 Verrucomicrobiota bacterium
CTGCTCTCCTCTGCGGACCTGCTGCGCTCGCCGTCGGATGCGGACTCACGGCTCATTTCAACATGCTGAACACCCTACCCGCTCGTGCAGCCAATCCGGGCGAAGTCCGCACCCATGCCAGCATCCTGTTGACGCGCTTCGGATGCTAAGCCATACCCTTTCAAAACCCAATTCCATACCATGAAATCAAAACCCAGAATCTTCCTGCTGCTTTCGCTTGCCACTTCCATCGCAGCTGCCGCACCCGCCGAGCACGGCGAAGTGCCAGTTAAGGCGCCGTTTCTCAAAGGGGAGGATTCGCTATGCGTCGATGATTGGTGGAAACGCCCAAGCAGTGACATCATCGATCTCAAAGTGCCGCGCGACCAGGTCGTGTGCTTCGGAATTTACACCGTTCACAACCGCACCCTCAAACTCACCGCGCAGCTCTATCCACTCTTTCCTGAGGAAACCCGCGAAGTCCGCCTCGAAGTCGAGAAAAACGGCAGCTGGACCGAAGTTGCACGGCAGAAGGTCAACGATCTCGGCTGGTCCACCAACTTCCGCATTGCCGACTGGGATGACTCCAAGGAAATCAAATATCGCCTCCTCCACGGTGAAAAAGCGTCATTCGAAGGACTCATCCGCAAAAGCCCGACGGCCAAGGATGAGATCACCGTCGCCGCCCTCTCCTGCAACTCCAACAAGGATCGCGGCCTCAGACCGGAATATGTCCGCAACATCAACCACCAAGATCCGGACCTCGTCTTCTTTGCTGGCGACCAATCCTACGATCACAAGCAGCACACCGCCGCCTGGCTCAAGTTCGGTCTCGCCTTCCGCGACATTTTCCGCGAGCGCCCCTGCATCACCATCCCCGACGACCACGACATCGGCCAAGGCAACCTCTGGGGCGAGGGCGGCAAAATCGCCAAAGCGGAAGCCGGCCACGATGGCGGCTACTTCTTCCATCACGAATACGTCAAAATGGTCGAGCGCCAGCAATGCGCGCACCTGCCGGATCCCTATGACCCGACACCTGTCGAGCAAGGCATCGGTGTTTATTACACGCGCCTGCTGTTAGGCGGAATTGATTTTGCCATCCTTGAGGACCGCAAGTTCAAAACAGGCCCGCTCGGCCGCCACCCGATGAAAGGCCCACGCCCCGACCACATCCTTGATCCGAACTACGACCCGAAAGTGATCGACTCGCCGGGACTGGAAATGCTCGGTGCCCGCCAGGAAAAATTCCTGAGCGATTGGGCCAAAATGCGCGACGGCGTGGCCATCAAGGCGGTCCTCTCGCAGACCGGCTTCTGCGGCGGAGCGCATCTTCACGGGTCTCGCGACAACCGCCTCCATGCCGACCTCGACTCAAACGGCTGGCCCCAGACCGGCCGCAACAAGGCGCTCGAGCTCATCCAACAGGCACGCGCCGTCCACATCGCCGGCGACCAGCACATCGCAACTCTCGTCAAGCACGGCATTCGCGAGTTTCGGGACGGTCCCTGGGCCTTCGTCGTGCCCGCCATCGTCAACAACTACTACGGCCGCTGGTGGTGGCCTGAGGATGAAAAACCCGGTGTGAATCCCGGCACTGGATCCCCGCTGCCATGGACCGGCGATTATCTCGACGGCTTCAACAACAAAATCACCATGCTCGCCTACGCCAATCCTGAAAACCGGCTGCAAAACATCGCTGGCATCAAACCTGGCGACACCCGCGATGCCGACGCCGACTGGGGCCACGGCTATGGCCTGATCCGCTTCCGCAAGAGCTCCGGCGAGGTCACCTTCGAGTGCTGGCCGCGCTTTGCAGATGTCACCAAACCTGGTGCCCGCCAGTTCCCAGGCTGGCCCCAAACGGTCAAGCCTTGACGCACGAGCCAGGCCTTGAAAACGGAGGACTCCGGAGCAAAAACAGCTTCAGGGTCCGCCGCCGAGCGCATGGGATCGGAAGCCCGTCGAGAGTGACGCAAAAGTGCAGGAGATTTACGCAAAGATTCAATGACATTTGCGTGTGATGTGGCAATCGTTCGATTGAGTGTCCGGGTGATTCGATCATGCCGCACTTGCCACTCCAAACAACCCACAACGTCAGCATGTTCAGGAATCGTCATTACCAACAGCGGCAGAATCCACGTTCATGCACTCTCCCATCAGGTTTCACGTTGACGGAGATGTTGGTCGTCATCCTCATCATCGTCGTTCTTGCTTCAATCATGTTTCCGCTTGTTAGGAGCATGCGCGAGAGGGCGCAGGGTGCGGTGTGTGTCCAGAACTTAGGCCAGATCGGGGTTGGCTTGCTCGCCTACGTCTCGGAAAACAGCGGACGCTTTCCGAACGGGAAAGCTCATGTATCATGGTTGAAAGACGATGATAACAGCAGCTTGGGACTCAGCTGGTATGACGCCGCCGCGAGAAACATGGGACGGGAGAATTACAGCAAGAGATTCAATGATCCCAGTGCGGATCTGCTACCGGCGGTCTTCGGCTGCCCCTCGGGCCATGGCAAGCCATACCATCCCGCATGGCCTTACACCGGAGATTATGCAGCTAACATTTATCTCGGCCAAGTGGAGCACAAGGTGCCGACGATGTCCGCCGTGAAAAATCCCGCGTCAACACCGTATGTTCAGGACACCGTGAAGCAAAACAACTTCGGCGCGGGAATCTTCAGTTCCGGTTATTCGGAAACTGCCGATTCCGCCTTCTCGGACCGTCATGCGGGGAAGGGCAACATCCTATGGGTGGATGGACATGTTTCCTCGTGGACTCGGGTCGAATTGATCAATTTCGCGAACAAGTCCAAGCATGGAGGACCCTATAACTTCGTCAGGGGAAACTGGTAGTCGGCGCGTTGCCCGTTGCGGTGGACCGAAGCGGGAAAAGTGCGGGAAGCCTTGCTATCGTCCATCCGAGAGCCTTGGATGAGCGCCAGTCTGAAGTAGATTTCCCGGTTGAATGCGTCAGTCCCCTTCCAAGTTACCGCTATTTATTTTCGAGGCATTGGGCTCCCTTGCCTGTGGCTTCTATGGAAATTATGTGTTCTTCCTTTTCCGCGACCGTCATGGTTTCGGGAACCTTGGCAATCTCGGCGTCGCGGCCTTGATGGGATTGGTGATCGCGCTGGCTTCATGGCATGGCGGGAAACTCGCGCAACATCGTGGCTGCGTTCGCACGATTTATGCGGGGCTATTCGGAATGATTGTGGCGCTGGCGATTGGGGCGTGTTTTTCACCCTTGCCCGTGCAGTTGGCGGTGTTGGTTCTTTGGGCCGCCTCGCAGTTCATGGTGTGGCCCGCGCTTGAGGCGCTGGTGACCGAGGGCGAGAGCGGTGCCGGCCGGGCGCATCTCGTCGGGATTTACAGCGTGGTTTGGGCGGCGTGCTCGGCGCTGTCCTATTTTTTGGGTGGCGGTCTGTTTGAATGGCTCGGCAGCGGCAGCATTTTTTGGCTTCCCCCGGGATTGCACGTGTTGCAAATCGCCATCCTGTGGGCTTGGGCACGCAGCCATGCGGAAATGCCGGCAGCGTCTGCGGCGTTGCCACCGCTGGAAGTGGAGACGCTTTCCGCAGAGCACGAGCCGAAGCAGCGGTCTTTCCAGCGGATGGCATGGCTGGCGAATCCATTTGCCTGCGTCGCGGCGTTCACCTTGCTGGCCATGATTCCTGAGATCGCACGGAAGATGGGCTTGAGCACCACAATGGCCGGATTGTTCTGCTCAGTCTGGTTTTTCGCGCGGCTGGCGGCCTTTGTTGTCATGTGGCAATGGCCGGGCTGGCACTATCGGTTCCGGTGGCTTCTGGCGGGATACGTTCTCCTAATTTTGGGCTTTGCCACCGTGCTTACGGCGGAGGGTTTGTTGGGGTTGGGTTTAGGGCAGGTGGCGTTCGGGCTGGCGGTGGGCTCGCTTTATTATGCGTCGCTTTTCTATTCGATGGATGTGGGTGAGGCGCGCGCCGAGCAGGGCGGAATCCACGAGGCGATGATGGGGGCCGGGAATTTCGTGGGTCCGGGAATTGGCGCGTTGAGTCTCCTGATCGCGCCGCAGTTGCCGCATGCCGGCGTCTGGTCGGTGAGCGGGCTGTTGGCCGTTGGAATGGCGCTCTTGTTGGGAAATCGCTTGAAAAAAAGGATTTAACAGGGGTAATGGCTCACCTTGACCCATGAAGAGAATCACTGAAAAAAAGCCCACGCCACGGGTGGCCTTGCTCATCGAATCATCGCGCAGCTATGGGCGTGAACTGCTGATGGGAATTGCCAAGTATGTCAGGATCCACGGTCCATGGTCCATTGAGTTCGAGGAGGGTGATCCCGGCGAGCATTTCCCGAAATGGTTTAGCCGCTGGAAGTGGGATGGAATCATTGCACGGGTCTCGACCCCGGAGATGGCGGAAGTCCTCCGCCGGACTGGAGTGCCAGTGGTGGACTTGAGCGGGAGCCTGCCTGAAGCGGGGTTCCCTAGGATTCGCTCGGACGAGCAGGCTGTAGGCCGGATGGCGGCGGAGCATGTGTTAGGGCGCGGGTTCAAGAATTTCGCGTTCTGTGGATTCAACGGCACGGATTGGTCGGATTTGCGCCGGGCCAGCTTTGAGCAACGGGTTTCAGAGGCCGGGTTCGTCTGTCAGGCATTTGAGGGTTCCGCTCCCCTGCAATCGTTGTCGAGTTTGGATTACGAGGAACACGGCGAGCGGCACGAACGGGATTTGATGGCGTGGTTGCAATCCCTGCCCAAACCTTGCGGACTCATGGCATGCAACGATGCTCGCGGACGTCAAGTTTTGAACTGCTGTCGTGAGGTGGGCGTGGCCGTGCCGGATGAGGTGGCGGTCATCGGCGTGGACAAGGATGAGATCTTCTGCGAGCTGTCCGATCTACCGCTGTCGAGCGTGATTCTGAACACTCAGCAGATCGGTTTCGAAGCCGCCGTGTTGTTGGCGAAATTGATGGCGGGCGAGAGTTCCGAACTCTCATCCATTGTGGTCAAACCCATGAGTGTGATGGCACGGCAATCCACGGATGTCCTCGCCATTGATGATCGGCACATTGCCGCCGCGCTGAGGCACATTCGCGAATACGCGTGTGACGGTCTGGACGTCGAGTCCATCCTCAAGGTGATCCCGCTCTCCAGGAGCGTGCTCGAGCGGCGATTTTCACAAATTCTCGGGAGTTCGCCCAAGGCGGAAATTCTCCGCATCCGTCTGGACCGAGTGTGCCGCCTTCTCGCTGAGTCTGATCTTTCACTCGCTGAAGTGGCCGAAAAAGCGGGATTCGAACACCCGGAATACATGAGCCGTTTGTTTAAGAAAAAGTTGGGAATAACTCCGGGTGAGTTCCGGAAAAACTCTGGGTCAGCGGGTTTACTGGCGCGATGATGACCGGCGATCCGAAGATCATCCCCACAGTTAGGGAGCCGCGCGCGGCTCTGTCAACGCTGCGAACCGTGCCAAACCTTCCGACAAACCCCACACCGGACGACGCGTGACGCGCCTCAGGTCGCCCTCGAATCTGTGAGCGAGCGCCCTTCCGCGACAAATCAATGCAGGGAACCTCATTCGGACGAGACGCGAAGGCGGAGGAAGATCTTGGGTTGGCCAGCGGGCACTGCATAAGAAATCGTCGATGAGTCATTGACATAGGAGCCGGCTCCAAGCTCCGCCCAAGGATCCGTCCGACCGAGATCGTCCGACTCCTCAATGGCGTAAGTCAGCCCGCTGGTGCCGGGACGCTTGGAGAAGCTGAGGGTGCCGCCAAAAAAGCTGCCAACCGAGGGATTGGCCACGGTGGGATCCTGGCCGTCGATGGCGAATTCCATCAGGTTGCTTACGCCGTCGTTGTCGTAGTCGTCAGATGCGACCCGTTTGTCGGCGGGAATGGTGCCGTTGGAGAAAACGCCGCTCACCCAGGAGGAGAAACCAATGGCCGCACTGGCGGTGAGATAGCCGTTTCCATTCAGGACAAACCCGGTGAAGCCATCCGCCGAGACGAGGGCGAGCTGGGATGGCGTGAGGCCATTGCTTTTGGTGCCGAAACGGAGCGATGAGCCGGAAACGAAGCTGCCGGTGAGGTGGAGTGTGCCGCCTATCCAACTGACCGTGCTGCTATTGGCGAAAGCCAAGGCAGCTCCGGCGCCGAGCTTGATGATGGCATTGCCGGTGATGTCCAGTGTTCCCGCGGATTCGACGAAGGACGCCGCATCAAGCGTGGCGTTGCCGATCAAGACTGCGGAGGCATCCGGAAGGACTCCGCTCGCACCCACTTTCAGCGTGCCTGCGGCGATGGTGGTCGGCCCCGTGTAAAAGTTCGGGAGCGTAAACTCGGTGGTTCCCGAGCCAACCTGGGCGAAGCCGCCGCCACCGGAAATGCCGGCGATGAGGTTGGCCGTGCCCTGGGTAAGGGTATTGCTGCGGTTTGCGGCAAGAGTCGCGCCGGATGCCACGATGATGTTCGGGGTAGCATTCGAGATCCCGCCGGTGCCACCTCCATCGCCGATCATCAAGGTTCCCGCATTCACGTTGGTGTCGCCATTGTGAAAGTTGTTAGCAGTAAGGGCGAGGGTGCCGGCACCGGATTTATTGAAGATATTGGCGGCTACGGTGCTGCCGCCGGTCACAAAACGGCTCAACTTTACATCGATGGCGGCCGGGCCGTCGTTGACCAGCACCGTGCGCGAGCCATTGAACAAATTCAGGGCCTGGTCCCAGATCAATGTGCCATCGGCGGTCGCGTGGCCGAGAACCAGCGAATTGTCAGCACCGACGAAATTCGCGGAAGTCCAAGGAATCGACGTGCCCGGAGTGGCGAATGAAACCGTGCGGTTTCCGCCGAAGGCCGCGAAGCCAGCCGAGCCGGCCCACGAGACTTGGTTGGCATCTGACCCGACTGCGCGGTTGGTTAGATCGCCGGCGGCGAGTCCGAGAATGCCATTGGCAAGCGTGAGGTTTCCGCCTCCCAGCGCGCCCGTGTTGTCAATGCGCAGCAGCCCGCCGGCGAGCGTGGTCGTGCCGGTGTAGGTGTTGTTGCCGGAAAGGACCAAGGTCAGTTCACCGCCCTCCTTGATTAGTCTGCCAGGCCCTGATAGATCCCCCGCAATGGTCATGGTGGATGGCTCGCTGCCACCGGCCATTCTGATGGTTAGGTTGTCGTTGAGGGCGATGTCCAGATCATCCTTGAAGGTCACGTCACCTGTCCCACCGGCGGCGCGGGTGATGTATGCCATGGCGTTTTCCGGCTGGTCAAACATGAGGGAGCCACTGGTTCCCTTTTGCAAAAGTGTATTTTCGGCACCGCTGCTGTCACCGATAACCAGTTCGCCGAGCGTGACGGGCGTGTTGATGTTCACCGTCTGATTTCCGGTGATGTTGGTGTTCTTGAAGGCGAAGACACCGACACCGTTAGGAACAACAGTCGGATTCCAATTGGCGGTGCTGGTCCAGTCATAGGAACTGCCGCCGGCCGCGGGAACCCAGGTGAAACCGGCCGCAATCGCGTTCACCGCCGTATTGGAAGTGACTACGGGAGGCTGGCCGGGGGAGAAACGGGCCTCCGCCTGCGAACTGGCACCGTTGGCGGTCGCCACCGAATTCCCGCGATAGGACATGGAGGAGCCTTCACCGAGATAGAGCGTTGTCGTGCCATCGCCATTGTCCGAGGCGATTCCAAAGCGCCCTGTGAAGGACAGCCCGATGGCGGCATCGGTGTAGGTTTCCGCCGCGCCGGGATTGGAAATGACATACTGCACGAGATTCTTTCCGGCCACCGTGCTCTCCACCTTGACTCCGACGACGACTCCGCTGCGGAGCAACTGAGTCACGTTCATCACCTTGCCGCCGGTGCTGCCATAGTGCGGTTCATAAACGGTGGCGAAGGCCTTGTCCCATGCCTCGCCGATCTGACGGACCACCAGCGTGGGGGCCACCTTGGTGTCGTATGGGCTCGGAGCATCTACAATCGGCGGGCTGTCCACCTTGGCATACTCGCGGCTGGCCACGGCGGGCATGTGCATGGACATGTAGCGCGG
>JBEGOB010000389.1:0-18104 GCA_041182265.1 Verrucomicrobiota bacterium
GCCTCCTGCGCCATGGCACGCGGAAAGACCACGCCGATGGCGATCCAAAAAATCAACGAAACTCTGCAGAATGCAATCAAACCGGCCACTAGCTAGTCACAAAATCCCCTGCCTGCAAAGCGGTGTCTGACGGTCGCACTAGTCATTTAGGACTATAGCCCCGGCGAGGAAACCGGGGTAACTGCCACGGATGCGCGTTTTCCAATCCCTGGTGGCCCTTTTCCTTGCCCTGTTTCCCAGTCTGGCTTGCGGACAATTGCTGCAAGTCAACGGCACCCGGATCATTAACAGCTCCAACAATCAGGAAGTCATTCTCAACGCGGTTAACTTCGGCAATTGGATGGTCATGGAGGGCTACCTGATGAACTCCACCGCTCAGGCCCCCGCCCAGCACGATTGGAAACAAAAACTAAGCACTCTCGTTGGCCCGGCCAATGTGAAGACCTTCTATGACGCCTGGTTGTCCAACCACATCACCCCAACTGACATCCACCAAGTCAAGAGCTGGGGTTTCAACGCCGTACGCCTACCTCTACATTTCGAATATTTTTTCAACCGCGACACGCCCGACGAATGGAACGAACAGGGCTTTATCCTATTAGATAATGTCATCTCATGGTGCGCGGCCGCGGGCATCTATGCCATCATCGATCTACATGCCGCCCCCGGAGCTCAGAGCAACAATGACATCAGCGACTACGATAACACACGGCCCTCTCTTTGGGATAGCGTGCCGAATCAGGATAAGACCGTGCGCCTGTGGCAACGGATTTCCGAGCGTTACAAGAACCAGCCATGGGTCGCCGGATATGATTTGATCAACGAGCCCGCATGGGACATTCCCGGCGGCACACTGCTACGCACGCTCTATGGACGCATCACTGATGCCATCCGCGCGAACGGCGACAAGCACATCCTCTTCATTGAGGGGAACTGGTATAGCAACGACTACACCGGCCTAATTCCCGCGTGGGATTCCCAAATGGTCTATGTGTTTCACAAATACTGGTCCTCCGCCGAGTCGCCGAAGGAAATCCAGTGGGTGCTCGATCTGCGAACCGCTCAGAACCGTCCGATCTGGTGCGGCGAGCATGGCGAAAACAGCAACGACCATTTCACCAAGATGGTCGAACTGCTCCGCAGCCAGGGCATCGGCATGTCGTGGTGGCCGATGAAAAAATTCAAAAGCATCAACGGCCTCGCTGATGCAACATTCCCTGCCGGATACCAGGATCTCCTCGACCACTTCGGAGGCACCAAACCGGATCTGAACCCCACCGCCGCATTCACCACACTGATGGAGCTTGCCGACAGCGTGCGATTGGAAAACTGCCGCCTCCAGACCGAGGTGATCCGCTCGATCCAAAACCAGCCCGGCAACCGTGATACCGCACCCTTCGCGCAGCATCAAATCCCCGGTCGCATCCACGCGCCGAACTACGACCAAGGCATGAACGGCCATGCCTATTCGGATAGCGCATGGGAAAACTATAACCTGACCACTTCTAACTACACCGCGGGCAACGAGGGATGGTCCTACCGCAACAACGGAGTGGATGTGCAAACCTGCGCCGATGCCTTGTCCAACGGCTACAATGTCGGTTGGTTCGTGGCACCCGAGTGGATGCGCTACACTGTCACCGTCGCCACGCCCGGCACCTACCGCATCGAACTGCGCGTCGCGAAGGGCGGCGGCGATGATGGCAAGTTGGAAATCCAGGACGGCGACGGTCTGCGGATCCTGGCCAGTGCGACGATTCCCGACACTGGCGGCGACTCATCCTATCAGACGATTGTTTGCAGCGGAGGCTTCGCCACTGCGGGCACGCAGGCAATCCGCATCGCGAACGTCGCCGGTTCCTACAACATCGCATCTGTGAATTTCATCTGGGAAAACGCCACCGTGCCGCCTACGAATCTGGCCAAGGTCCCGGTCCGAACCGTCACGCTGAAGGGCAGCAACGGACTTTACGTAACCTATCGTAACGGAGATAGACTCGCCTCCTCCACCGCCGCCTCGGCGGGGACGAGGGAGCGTTTCACCTTGACCGATGCAGGTGCCGGACGAGTTGCCCTTCGTGCTTCCAATGGCAAATATGTCAGGCTAAACACCACCGACAGCAAACTCTACGCAGACGCCGCAACCATCGGAACAGACGAGCGTTTCGTTCTGAGAAACCTGAGTGGCGCCCTCTCACTTCGAGGCTCTAACGACTTCCACGTCTCTTCGGAAGGCGGTTCCACTGACGGACTCACCTGCACCCGTTCCTATCCCGCAGGGTGGGAATACTTCCAAGAGTCGCTCGTCGCTATCAGCTGGGTCTCAGTCACCGCTACACCCGCCGCGCCTAAGGGGATTGAAGCGACGGTCACGGGCCAAGCCACAACGCTCAACTGGGATCCCGTATCCGGCGCGTCGCACTACACGGTGAAACGCGCGACCCAAACGGGTGGACCCTATTCGAAGGTCGGCACCTATCTCACCGAGCCGGAATTCACGGACCACTTCGCCCAGAAAGGGCTAAACTATTATTACGCAGTCGTCGCCCACGCAGGCAACGTGTTCGGCCCCACATCAGAAGAAGTTAGCCTCACCATTCCCGGATTGCCCACGGCTTGGTTACGTCAGGACATTGGAAATGTAGGTATCGCAGGAACATCAAGTTTCATCAATGAACCATTCACTCTCCAAGGATCCGGCGCGGATATCTGGGGAAATGAGGACGCCTTCAGTTTCGTCTCCCAGAACATCGGCGGCGATTGCGTGATCACCGCGCACCTCGTGAGCATGTCCAACCCCGACTACTGGGCGAAAGTGGGATTGATGATGCGCGAGTCCAATGCCGCAAATGCAAAGAATGTCGCATTGCTGGTCACCCCAGAGGCCGGCGGCACCCGTTTGCAATACCGGAACTCCGACCAAGGAAGCACCTCCGACCACCAACTCAGCGGAAGTAACGCGCCGTTGTGGCTCCGGATTGTGCGCAGCGGCAACATATTCACCGCTTGGCAATCGAACGACGGCGAGACTTGGACTAACAGTCATGCCGTGACACTCACAATGAACTCTGATGTTCTAGTCGGTCTGGCGGTGACATCACACAACAACGACACTCTGAATACCGCCATCTTTGACAAAGTCAGCCTCGCTGTATTGCCATCCGGGACTTCAAGTTGGAATTCATTTCAAAACACTTGGTTCTCCGCCGGACAACTCGCCAACGCCAACCTCAGCGCCCCGGATGCCGATGCGAACCATGATGGACTGGCCAATCTTTTCGCCTACACATCCGGCATCAGTCCATGGCTCCGGGCAACTACCGGAAACGGTGGATTTCCCATCGTCGGCATCCAAAACGGATTCCTCTCCATCACCTACTCGCGACTGAGGCGGCGTTTCGACTTCGAGTGCATCGGCGAGGTTTCCAGTGATCTAAAGACGTGGAATTCAGGTGCGGGCGTCACCCTAGAAACCGAAGTGATTGCTCTCGATGACGTTCGCGAGCAGGTAACGGTGCGGGATATTGTTCCGACTGATGGTGTTAATCAGCGGTTTATGCGTCTTCGGGGAACCTTTTTGCCATGATGGATGGCTGCCGGCGGTCTAGTCATTTAGGACTATTTCCCTGAAGTGCAATTCCGAGCAACACTTCGAAGCTAACGCCACCCATTAGAACCATTGGCACAGCATCCCAGAAAAACCATGAAACCTAAAATCCATACTGCCGGATTCCGCAACTCAAGCATCGGAGTCCCCGTCGTCACTGCCATCGTCGTTTCCTTCGGCATCAGCGCCGCCAACGCCGCGGATTGGACCGGCGAAACCAGCTCCGACTGGAACACGGCGACCAACTGGAGTGATAGCTCTGTTCCCACAGGGCAAAATGCCATTGTCAACAACACGTCAGGGAACATCGCAACTATTTCCGCAGACCTTTCAGTAAGCCCCAATGACATCATCATCCGCAGTGGCAGTCGGATCGATCATCTTACAGGAACCGCCGGCACAGGGGGTGGTAGCTGGATGTGGGTTGAGAACGGGGTCTATAATCTCGCGAACACGGGCTCGGCAAATGCCGGAATCACCGGCTTCTCGCAAGGCACGGGAAGTCTAAATGCCACGGGCAACCTGCTTGTCGGCGCTTGGGGTGATAACAGGAACGGAACAATCAATGTGAATACAACCGGAAATTTCGCAGTTTCCGGTGAGCTATTCTTTGGCGATTCCACAGACAGTCAAGGAACCCTGAACCTCCAATCAGGCACGATGACGGTGAATAACAAAATTTTCATCGGCAACAACAGGGGCACGGGCACGCTCAACATGTCCGGCGGCACGCTCACCAAAACCGGCGGTGACCAGACGTTTGTCGGTCGCGACAACGGCACGGGAACTCTCACCCAAAGCGGTGGAACGATCACGCTGAACCATGATTTCTATGTGGGACAAGGCGGTGGAGGAAATGGCACCTATAACATCAGCAGCGGCGCAGTGCTGAACACCGGCCGTGACTTTGTCATTGGCCGTGAGAGTGGCATCGGCTCGATGAACATGACCGGAGGCACGATCACCAAAACCGGAGACGAGAAATTCATCGTCGGTCACAACAATGGTGTGGGCACCGTGGTGCAAAGCGGCGGGACGATCACCGCGAATAACGAACTTTACATCGGCAACGAAAACGCCAGTGCATCTGGAACTTACACACTGAGCGGGACAGGGGCACTCAACATTTCTAACGAAGTCGTTGTGGGTCGCGAGAGCGGCACGGGTATTTTGAATGTGGATGGCGGAACACTCACAACCTCCGGGAACGGCAACATGTATATTGGTCGCCGCAACGGCACAGGAACCCTGAACCAGACAGCTGGAACGATCAGTGTAAACCGCGAGTTTGGCGTGGGATCGCGTGATGACAACAAGATCGGCACCGGAACCTACAACTTGAGCGGAGGATCGTTAGCGGCGGCAAACAACATCTTCGTTGGCAAAGAACAGGGGGCATCCGGCACCATGACGATGACCGGCGGAACCATGACCAGCAGCGACAAGCTGATCATTGGCCACAATCAGGCGACGGGAATTCTCACCCACAGTGCCGGCACGGTGAATGTGCAGAATGAGGTCTATATCGGCAACGAGAACAACGCCTCATCCGTGGGAACCTATACGCTCAGTGGTTCGGCAGAACTGAACGTGGGCAACGAGTTGCAAATCGGCCGCGACAATGGCACCGGCACCTTCAATCTCAATGGCGGCACCATCACGACCAAGAAAATCGAAGGCGGTAACGGCAGTGCAACCGTCAACTTCCATGGTGGCATCGTGAAGGCCAAACAGGACGAGCCGAACTTCATTGCGAACCTAGACACCGCCAATCTGCAAAGCGGTGGAATCAAGATCGACAGCAACAATTTCAGTGTGAGTACGAGTCAGGTATTCACCGGAACCGGCGGCTTGGAAAAATTAGGAACCGGCAACCTTACGCTTGCCAGCACGAGCAGTTACTCGGGTGCAACAACGATTGCCGGAGGCACACTGATCATCAACGGCAATATCTCAACGAGCAGTCTCACAACAGTGGACAGCGACGCGACTCTCTCCGGATCGGGAACCGTAGGGGCCGCCGTCGTCAACGGCACGCTCGCTGTGGGAAACAGCCCGGGCCAAATGAATTTCACCAATACAGTCGATCTGAACGGCATCACGATCATGGAAATCGACGGCACTGCGGGCGCAGGTGTTATGGGTGGTCATGATTTCGTCAACCTAACCGGCGCAGGGGCGGCAGGTATTCTCTCCTACGGTGGCACGCTCACGCTCGACATCGGCACCGCCTTTGGTGTGGGAACGTATTTGTGGAATCTCTTTGATTTCGCCAGCGAGACCGAGACCTTCACCACGATCTCACTCGCCGACCAATACGCCGGCAACCTGCTGGACGGTGATTCAAATGGCGTCTGGGAGCTCAACAGTGGCAATAACGCCTGGCAGTTCATCGAGTCCACCGGCGTTCTTGGGTTAACCGTCATCCCCGAGCCGAGCGCCGCTCTGTTGAGTGGTTTGGGTATGCTCGCTCTGCTGCGCCGCCGTCGCAATGGCTGATAAATTTCCGGAGTTATTGGGTTTTCTCCGTTATAAATCGGCCGCCGTAGTGGATTCAACCACGCTACGGCGGCACGTGATTTGATCAGTAAATTTTTTATGCCATCGAAAATAAATCCTGAATCTGCTGCCGCCGGTGCCCTATCCATCGGCATCTCAAACGCAGGATCACAGTTGTTCGTGCCGCTAAAGAAAAAACTCAACGCCCAGCTTCACAAGACATTCAGAAGCAAACTCAAGATCGTCCGCGCACGCTTTGGCAACGAGGCCGGAATCATCGGCAGCGCGGCAGTCGCTCTGGAACGACTCAGGGCTGAAGGTTCTCTAGTCACTTAGGACTATAGCCAACTGCGATCTTGCTGGTAGTTTTCTCAACCAATCCCCCCCATTCACTACCAACCTATATTTAAGAATCGATCATGCCGTCTTTCCTAAAATCCCTGAATGTCCCCAACACATTGCTGCTGGGCAGCCTATCCATGATGATCACCGGTGCCTCCGCGTCCGGGAAACCCGCCCGCGCTTGGTCGGTTGTCGAGACCGCCAAGGACAACGGCCACAGGCTCAGCGCCGTGCCAACCCCGACCAAGTCTGCAGCATCCGCCGACAATGCTATCATCTACGATCCCTCCAAAACCTTTCAGGAAATCGTTGGCTTCGGCGGCGCGCTCACCGAGTCCTCTGCTTGGGTGCTCGCGCAGTTGCCGCAGGAGCAGCGAATGGAAATTCTCCGCCGCTACTATGACCCCAAGGACGGCATCGGCTACACGCTGGCTCGCACCCATATCAATTCCTGCGACTTTTCGCTGAACATGTGGTCGCTCGCCCCCACGCCCGGCGACTATGACCTGCATGATTTCACCCTTGATCCGATGCGCCGCTGGCTGATGCCGCTGATCCACGACACCCGTAAAGTGGCAGGACCGGACCGCTTCAAATTGATGGCATCCCCATGGAGCCCGCCTGCATGGATGAAAACCAACAACCGCATGGACGACGGGGGATCGCTCCGCAACGAATACCGCACGGCGTGGGCGAATGTGTATGTGAAATTCGTGCAAGCGATGGCCGAGGAAGAGAAAATTCCGATCTGGGCGCTTTCTGTCCAAAACGAAGTCGATGCCCACCAGACCTGGGAGTCCTGCAAATACACTCCCGAACAAGAGCGCGATTTCGTCAGGGATTTTCTCGGCCCGGCATTGCACGGCGCGGGCCTCGCAGACGTGAAGCTGCTCACCTTCGATCACAACCGCGACTTGATCGAGAAATACGCCGACGCTCAACTCGGCGACCCCGCCACCGCCAAATATCTATGGGGCATGGGCCTGCACTGGTATGTGAGCGATGACTACGCCGCCTCGGCGCGCGTGCATGAAAAATACCCGGACAAGCACATTCTATTCACCGAAGGTTGCGTCGAAGGCGCTCCCGGTAACATGGGCAAATGGGAGAACGGTGAACGCTACGTCCGCAACATTATCGGCGACTTCCGCAACTACGTCTGCGGCTTCATCGACTGGAACATCGTCCTCGATCAACGCGGCGGACCGAACCACGTCGGAAATTTTTGTGATGCCCCTGTCATCGTCAATACGAATACCAAGCAAGTCACCTACGGTCCCTCGTTTTACTACCTCGCCCACTTTAGTAAGTTCGTCCAACCCGGTGCCCGCCGGATTCACTCGGACGGAGGTCCCCAGGGGATCCAATCCATCGCTTTCCGCAATCCGGATGGTAAGTTAGCGATCGTGGTGGTGAATCCAACCGAACAAGCTGCCGCGTTCACACTCGACGCCGCGGGAGAAAGTCTGGCGTGCAATATCCCAGCACGCGCCATCCAAACCTACTTTGAAGCCTCTCATTGAACGACAAACCAACATTCTTCCAATTCTCAAATCCAAACCTCCAAAAATCCATGAAACCGAAATTTAATACCGCCAAGCGCAGCCACTCCCGCTTCGGAGCGCCACTCGTCACCGCCATCGTTCTTTGTTTCAGTGCATCTCTCAGCCATGCGGCTGACAACAATTGGACCGGCACCGCCAGTGCGGATTGGAATGACGCAGCCAACTGGTCGGAAGCCGGCGTGCCGGATACGGGCTTCAGTGAAAACGCAGTTGTCTCAACGGTCGCTCCCAACATCGCTACGATTACCGACGATATATCATCCACTCCCAATGACATCATTGTCACAGGAGGAGGCCGGATCGATCACCAAGCGGGCATTGCCGGCACCAACGGCGGTGCATGGATGTTCGTCGGCCAGGACAGCACGCCAAGCTTCTACAACCTCGCGGACACCTCGACCACGGGACCTGGAATCAGTGGCTATGCACAAGGCTCAGGAACTCTAAATGCCACGGGTAATCTGCTCGTGGGTGCCTTTGGTGAGAATCGGACAGGAACCCTGCGTGTAAACACAAGCGAAACTCTCACGGTTTCGAACGAACTTTTCGTCGGAGATTCGCTGAACAGCTTGGGCAGCCTCAGTCTCGAAAGCGGGACAATGACTGTGAACAACACGATTTTCGTCGGTAACAACCGGGGCTCCGGCACGTTGACCATGTCCGACGGCACGCTCACCAAGACCGGCGGGGGACAACTTCTCATCGGTCAGAACAATGGTGTGGGCACCGTCGTGCAGAGCGGTGGAACCATCAGCGCGAACAACGAACTTTACATTGGCAACGAAAAAGTCGCCTCGGGAACCTACACGCTGGGCGGGACGGGCACACTCAACGTTGGCAATGAAGTTGTCGTGGGTCGCGAGACCGGCGTCGGCATTCTGAACGTGAACGGTGGCATGCTCACAACCACCGGCAACGGCAACATGTATATCGGACGGCGCAACAGCGTCGGTGCACTGAATCAAACGGATGGAACGATCAGCGTGAACAAGGAGTTTGGTGTGGGAACGCGCGACGATAACAAGATCGGAATCGGCACCTACTCTCTGAGCGGAGGCTTATTGACAGCATCTAACAATATTTTCATTGGCAAAGAACAGGGTGCATCCGGCACCATGACGATGACTGGTGGAACCATGACCGGCAGCGACAAGCTCATCATCGGCGACAATGGCGCAACAGGAGTTCTCGAGCAAAGCGATGGAACAGTGACCGTGCAGAACGAACTCTACATCGGCAATGGTCCTTCCCAAGCCCCGCTAGCGTCAATTCTTGCGAACTCCAACGACGGCCAGCTGGAAAAGCGCTCCGAGTGGGCTCCCGGAACCGTGGCGGTTCAGGACAACGGTAACTGGAATGTCAGCGTCGGGGAATGGTATGGTTCAGGTTTGACCACGGCCGTTATCCCGTTCCAGTTGCCAAACTTCGGCGCAGTCGCGGATCCGTTCACCAGCGCGTCCTTCGGAGTGAATCTCTACAATAAAGGAGGTGCCGCAGTCACTGAGCTCGATCTTTACGCAGTGAGAGTCAGTTCTTCTCCGCAAATCGCAACAACGGATTGGTATAACGGTTCCGCACCCGATCCGAGCGCCACACTGATTCAGGCAAGTTTCCTGACTCCCGCAAGCACCACGACGAGCGTCGGTCCCCAAAGTGGGCCAAACAATAGTACGGATGCCGCTGGAAACGCAGCCCTGCTAGCCTATCTCAACTCCGCCTACAATGGCGGCGCGGGTGCAGGCCAATTCGTTTTCCTGCGCGTGAGTTATGGATCGGATACCTACGCCTCCGGAAATGATGCCTACAACTTTACAACAAGAAACGCTGGACTGGAGGGCGACGCTCCCGTGATCAATTTCACATCGACGCAGGCAGCCCTAGCCCCCGACGGAACCTACACCCTAACCGGCACGGGTGTGCTCAATCTTGGCAACGAAGTCATCGTGGGGCGTGACAATGGCACGGGAACCTTCAACCTCAATGGCGGCACCGTAAACGCGAACAAGATAGCAGGTGGAAGTGGCAGTGCGACCGTCAACTTCAATGGGGGCGTCTTGAAAGCAAAACGGGATGAGGGCAAGCTCATCGAAAACCTCGACGTGGCAAATGTGCAAAGTGGCGGACTCAAGATTGATAGCAACGGCTTCAATGTGGGCACCAGCCAAGTGCTCACCGGAACCGGTGGCTTGGAGAAATCCGGGGCCGGCCAACTCACCTTAAGCGGCGCAAATACCTATGCAGGAACCACGACGATTGCCGCAGGGGTATTGCGAATCGAGAAAGCTGGCTTGAATGCCATTGTCGATTCTGCGGCCAACACCCTTGTGGCCGAGTTCACAACACCGCCTGCTGCTGGATCCTATCAAATTCTCCCCGGGCCTCTTGCGGGTACCCAGACTTTCTCTGCCACCGGGCTGGGTGTCAATCAATCGGCTACATTCTCAAATGCCACCAGCACCGTGACAATCACGGGAGAACCGGAAAGCGACCCGATCGTGACTTGGATCGACAGCTTCACCCCGAATGCCCTCCTGCCAGATGAAGCGTCCAAACTTCCCAGTGCGGATCCTGACGGCGACGGCATCACCAATCTAATGGAATTCGCAATCGGCGGTAGCCCGGTCGTTTCCTCGCAGTCCGTCCTGCCGACACTTGCCACCGTGGGCTCGGACCTAGTTCTCAGCTACACCCGCAGCGATGATTCCGAATCCGTGACCACCCAGATCGGCCCATGGAGCACCGACTTGACTAACTGGAATGATATAACGCCGACGCTCGTCAATGAAAACGGCGCATCTGCCGACGATATGACCATCACCGTGTCCAACAG
Organism: Verrucomicrobiota bacterium; assembly: GCA_041182265.1. Taxonomy (GTDB): domain Bacteria; phylum Verrucomicrobiota; class Verrucomicrobiia; order Verrucomicrobiales; family Akkermansiaceae; genus Luteolibacter. The sequence continues at coordinate 10,844 of JBEGOB010000389.1, forward strand.
CAATGCGGTGAACGGTAAGCTGTTCCTCCGCTTAAACGTGGAGGAGATGCCCTAAAACCAATAACCCGGCATCCTTAGAATCTAGGAGCCATTGTCCAACGGTCTAATATCATCCCCAGGGGACCCAGTGGTCCCCTGGGGATCAATCTAACTAAGCCTCCCGCATGAAAGAAATCCCCGCCATTTCCCATTCTATGACCGTTAAAGCAGACTTCTGTCGAGCGAACCTCTCACCTCCGAAGCGCCGCCCTGACCGCAGCAACGGCTTCACCTTGGCCGAATTGTTAGTCGTCATCACCATTATTTTGGTCCTCGCCGCCCTGTCGGTCATGGGTTTCAAACGGACACGCGAGCAGACTGACGTGGTGACCACCGTTAAGAGAATCCGCGGATTCACCGAAGCCAACGCGCTCTATGCCACCGATCACAACGGCAAGTATGTCCCCGTATACGCCTTTGACGAGGATGGACAGGGCGCCGTACAGTGGCATTACAATCGCGTCTATCTCGAAGCACTCATTGGCGACAAGGAAGCCTTCGAAAATTCCGAGGTCTTCGAAGGCATCGACGGACTGCCCGAGCAGGTCCTCGACCCGATCGTGATCAGGGCAAAGAAAAGATACTGGAGCCGCATCTCGGCAAGCTTCGGCTACAACGCCGAGAACATGGCCGGCGGTAGCTTTGGTCAACCCAACACCGCCCGCTCTCACACCATCAGCTCCGTAAGCAACCCAGACGAAACCTGCGCCTTCATCACCGCCACCGACTGGCTGGCGCTACACAGCGGGGCCTTGCTATGGGAAAATTCGCCTGTCGAAGGAAAAACTGAAAATAGCAAAATCGCCTATCGCCACCAAGGAAAAGCCGTGGTGTCATACTACGACGGTCACACCAATCTCATCTCCATCAACGACATGAAAGAGATCAACCGCCGTGGAGGAGTCAACAATGTCTTCTGGGGCGGCAAACGCAGGAGTAGCAGTCGCTAAAGTCGCATCGTACGCATTCACAACACTTGCATAAGTGCCCGAGTCCCCCCTTGAACGGAAACGCTAATCTCGCTTGAGACCCAGCACTCCAGGAGGGAAATTACTTCCACCGCGCAGGCCAACAGTTCATCCGCAATCTATGCGGCCTGCACCTGCACGTGAAAGAGCGAAATAATGAAATAGGGAATCAGCCACTTTTACAGAACAAGATTTGCGCGGCTTACTGCGATTTCTGTTAACAGATGCATTCCCGAATCCGTCCACCCTCAAAACAGGGATGCCAGAAACTGTGGCAATCTCAATGGTGAGGAAAACCGAAGGATCAATCTCTTTTTATTTTCGCCATTGATCCCATAGTATTTTGATGGAAATCGATGCGTTTCGTGCGTTTATATCCCTGAGATCGTTCTCATCGATCCCAAAAAAACCACCATCTCCGTGATTGCCAAATTCTCACCCTTCTTGCTTTTCGCTCTGCTTCTGGTTCACGCGCGAGCCGAACGGATCGGTGCCGAATCGTTCGCCTATCCCGACGGCCTCATCGCCGGACTGGATGGCGGGCTGGATTTTGACTGGAACCAACTCACCGGAAAACACACCGGGTCGGCTTCGGACTGGAACGCCACTTTCGGAAACCCTGCGGTGTCCGGCACCGCCCTCGTCACCAATAATAGCGGCGCTCTGCGGGAATACAACGGCCCCGGCGAAGGTGCCGGCAATGATGGCGTACCAACGGATGAACGTCTCGGCACCATCCGTGCCACCGGGACCATTTTCTATCAGTTCGACATGACCCGCGCTCCCAATGCCTGGTGGGGAGGTGTGAGCACCTATGATTTTGGCAACGAAAGGATCTTCTTCGGTGTGCCCGGTAACCAAGCGGGAACCAACACCATCGGCATCGAGGTGTCTGGCGTAGGCACCACCAATGGAGTGATCCAACTTACCGCGAACCAGACTTACAACGTGGTCGCCGTGCTCGATTTCAAAAACAATCTAACCGGCTTGTTCATCAATCCCGACGACAGTGACGTATGGAATGCCACGGGCGGAACCGCCGACGTCACCCGCCCTTACACCGGCGGCGCATGGTCGAGCGCGCTGCGCTGCGCATCAGGAGGGTCGGTCACCTGGGACAATCTAACCGTCGCGACCCAGTGGTCCGATCTCGTTTTTATCGATAACGACACTGATGACGACGGCATGCCCGACGACTGGGAAAATGATAACAGCCTGATCGTCGGAGTGAATGATGCCGGAGATGATAACGACAGCAATGGTGGACCCGACGGACTCACCAACCTCGAAGAATACCGCAACGGCACTGATCCGCAGGACAGCGACAGCGACAATGATGGCTTCAACGACGGAATCGAGCAGGCGGCCGGAACAAACCCTAACAATAGCGGCAATTATCCCGGATCCAACCCCGATCCGGAATTGATAGGAACCGACCGCTTCGATTACGCCGATGGCGCGATTGCCGGAGCAAACGGCGGCATGCACTGGGACTTCGACAACTCGACCGCCAACGACGCCTTCATCGGCCACGCTGGCAATCCGTCCGCCTGGACCGCCACCGCAGGCAGTCCACAAGTCGGCGGAGGAGTCCTTGTGACCCGCAACAGCAGCGCGAAGCGCACTTACTTCGGAACGGACGAGCAGCATGGCGCCATCGGTGAAGCCGGGCAACACGACAGCCGGGTGGTTTATTACAAGTTCGAGATGACCCGCCGCCCCGGCACCACTTGGGGAGGTGCCAGTTCCTTCGACTTCGGCGCCGAACGCTACCTTTTTGGAGTTCCTAACACCGCCAATCCGGTTTCAGGAAACCGCGAGTTCGCCATCCATGATCTAAACACCAATTCCCACGGCTACTCCGGCATCCAACCGGTCAACAATCAAACCTACACGCTGGTCGCAAAACTCGACTACGATGCGAACCTAGCAGCCCTCTACCTCGACCCTAACCTCTCCCACGCCGAATCGCTCAACACGCCAGTCGCCACCTACCCGCACACAAGTGACAACTGGTCCACCGCGATCCGCCTCGGCTCTGGCAGCGGTGGTGATGTGGAGTGGGACAAGGTGCGCGTCGCCACCACCTGGCAGGCGCTTGAGGACGGTCCGCCCCTGCCTGCTGCCGATAACGTCACCATGCGCCACGGCGACAAGGCCCGCATCCAGGTCCTGAGCAATGACGCAGGTTCGTTCAACCCGGCCTCGCTCGCCATCATCACCCCGCCCGTCTCCGGCACCGCCACCCCCAGCCCGGATGGCACCGTTTTCTATCAACACATTTCCGGCACTCCGGCCAGTGACAGTTTCGAATATCAAATCGCCAACTCGGACGGCTCTCTCACCGCCACTGCATTCGTTAGCATCGACTTCTCTAACGAATTTCGTTTCGCCACTCATTACTCCGTGCTGCCCGCCGAGCCGCCGGCCACTGCCCTCATGATCGAAGACGCCTTTCCAGGAATCACCTTCGACTCGCCCCACGACTTCTGCAGTGTGCCGGGAGACAGCGGGAAACTGCTGGTCACGGAGGGTGACGGCCGCGTTTTCATGCTCAGCGGGATCACCGGCCCATCACCGGTCAAAACCCAGATTCTCAACATCACCAGTCAGGTAGATCACGACAACAACGAGTTCGCCATGAAGGGCATTGCCGCTCATCCGGATTGGGCTTCGAACGGCTACATCTACGTCGCCTACAACTCCACCGCCGGCACCGTCCGGCTCTCGCGTTTCACCTGTCAGACCACTGCGCCCTACTCCGCCAGCGCTGAGCTCATCCTGATTGATCAGGCAAACGCCGGGATCTTTCACAACATTGGAACCTGCGAGTTCGGCAGCGACGGCTACCTCTACGTCGGCTTCGGTGACGAGGGAACCCAAGAGGACGGCTACGATAATTCCCAGCATATAGACAAGGACCTCTGGTCCTGCATCATCCGCATCGACGTCGATAAGAAATCCGGCAATCTCGAACCCACCGCCGACACGGACATCCCGCGTGACGGCGGCGGCAAAGCTTATTTCTCCGTCCCCGCCGACAATCCCTTCGTCGGTGCCACATCGTTTAACGGCATCCCCCTCAATCCCGCCAATGTCCGCACCGAGATCTATGTCACCGGCCAGCGCAACCCTTGGCAGTTCTCGCCCGAAGACCTCGACGCCGACGGCTCGGTGGACGAAATTTGGATCGGCGACGTCGGCCGCGGTGATCGCGAGGAAGTCGGCGTTTACACCGCCGGCCAGAACGGCGGTTGGGCATGGCGGGAAGGATCAGCGTCCGGCATCCGCAGTGGTCAACTCATCAACGGCGCCAGCGAAGCCGCCGCCACCCTCACCGAACCGCTATGGGACTACCCGCACGGTGGCGGGGCCCTGCAGGGCAATTCGATCATCGGCGGCTTCATCTACCGTGGTGCCGCTCTTCCGGAACTCTCCGGCAAATACATTTTCGCCGATTACGTATCGGGAAACATCTGGAGCCTTGAGCGCACCCTGCCCGCTCCCACCATCACCCGCCTCGCCGGCGAAGTCGCCATCGTCGCCCTAACCACAGACCCCGCCACCGGCGATATCCTCCTCCTTGATCGCGGAAACAACGGGCTCAACCAAGGCGTCGGCAGCATCAAGCGGCTGGCTCTTGGCACGGTGGACACCAGCTTCCCTCAGACCCTCTCGCAAACCAACTTCTTCGCCGATCTCAATGACCTCACCCCCAATCCCGGCGGCATTCCATACACCCCGAATCTGCGCTTCTGGTCCGACTTCGCCGAGAAGTCCCGCTGGTTCCTACTCAACGACACCGCGGATACAGTTTCCTATTTCCAAAACACGCCATGGACTTTCCCCGTAGGCATGGTCTGGGTGAAACACTTCGACTACCCGACCGAATGGGAAACCTTTACCCGCACGATCTCCGGGCAATCGGTCACCGACCGCCGACCGCTCGCCAACTCGCCGAGGCGGCGCCTCGAGACACGTTTTCTCGTGCGCTCCGCCAGCGGTTCCTACGGAGTTTCCTATCGATGGAACAACCTCAACAGCGGGAGCCAGACCGAGGCCTTCATTGCCGACAACAATGGCGAAAGTTTCAACATCGACATCACCATCGATGGCCAGCCCACGACCCGCCCGTGGGAAATTCCATCCCGCAGTTCCTGCCTCACCTGCCACACCCCGGAGGCCGGCCATGCCCTTTCTTTCAATACCCGCCAACTCAACGCTCCCGGCGCGATTGCCCAGATGCCCGGAAACTTCATCAGCCTGCTGGACGCCGCTGGCTATCTAACCGGCCTCACAGATGATCCAACCAAGCTGCCACGCCACCTCCGCCCAGATGAAAACACCTACTCGCTTGAGGCGCGGGTCCGCTCCTATCTGGATGTGAACTGCGCCTACTGCCATCAAGCGAGCGGCACCGGCGGCGGGACTTGGGACGGTCGCGCCCATCTCAGTCTCGCCCAGACCGGCCTCATCAACGGCCGCCCTGTCGATGCTCCCATCGGCCCGAGTGATCTGCTAGTCACCCCCGGATACGCCCACTCGTCGATCCTCTACAACCGCACCGCCGCCGCCAACGGCTACTCGCGCATGCCACCCATCGCCACCAACGAAATCGACTTCGAAGGCACCCAGCTTCTCGCCGACTGGATCACAGGAGAAGTCCAGCCCCACACAAGCTACGCACAATGGCGAATGGCCTGGTTCGGCGATGACGCATCGCCCGAAGGTGCGCCGGGCGCCAACCCGGACGGTGACCCGGGCGACAACGAATTCGAATGGCTCACCAACACCAACCCGAACAACCCTGCGAGCCACTGGCAGCCGGTCTTTCGCATTGAGGAAAACAGCGTCGCCCTCGACTTCAGCGGACTCGGAAACCGGTCCCTCAGAATTCTCCATTCCGAAAACCTCGCCGACTGGTCTGACTGGCCAGTCCCCGGAAACGACGGCCAACCGCTCAACCCTGCCGGTTTCCACACCCTCCAAGGACCCGCCGCATTTGATCAGGAATTCTTCCGCTTCGAAATCCGGGAACGGTGAGCCGCATCTCTGCAAGCTTCGGCGACAATGGCGAAAACATGTCCGGCGGTAGCCGGGGCCAGCCCACCAGCGGCCGATCGGAATAAAATCACTGAATAGCGCCACACCAATCTCACACAGTTTGAAATACTCTCTAAAGCCGACCTCGACCATCCACGGCAATAAAAATCTGCTAGATTAAACACATCAGCTCGATCCAGCCCAATCGGATCGATTCCACCCCCCGCACACCCAAGCCGGAGCCACGTTCGCATTCGCCTACGCCCCTGCAAAAAACGCCCAAGCCACCTTTGCTGGCGACCGGTCGGACACTCTGAACAGCGACTCGTCCACCGCCGAAACTCCCGTCTCCGCAACCGAAGCCACTCGCATGGTCCAAGTCACCCTTCCCGCTTGAACCCGCGGCAAACGCCTCATCAGTCTGAGAATACAGCGGCAATAACCACCCAACCACCGTCGCCACATCCCCCATTCAGGGGAAATAATATCCCCCATTCACGCCGTGGACACACCCCACCAGTTCGATACTCTGAAAATCAATCAATTTCAGACCCTAAAGGCAAAACACAACCGTCCGTTAGCAAACCCTATTCAAGTCACTGAATCCCCTACCCCCCGCCCCACAAGCCTCCATGAAACCAAAATCCACCCGCCAATTTGTCGCTCTCGTTAGCTCCATCACCGCTTTTGCCTCAGCCAGCCTCCACGCAGCGACCTACCAGTGGAACGGCAACGCCATCGGAAACGATAGCAACTGGGCCACGGACAGCAACTGGACCGGCACAGCTCCCAACGATACGAATGCCACCGGCTCACACCGCCTAAATGTGAACGGCACGGCGGCCTTGATCCACACTGCAGACCAAGGCACCACCGTATTCGCGAACGCATCTGACCGCAGCATCGTGATCGGCAGCGGATCCAGCGGAACGATGAATATCACAGGAGGCAGCTTCTCCTCCCTTGGCTCAAAATCCCAGGACATCATCGGCAATGGAGACAGCAGCACCGGCGTCCTCAACATCAGCGCCGGAGCATACATCGGAACAGCGGCCGGCACATCCATGGGACTCGGCGGTGGCCCCGGTCGCGTGTCCACGCTCACACTTAGCGGCAGTGGTATCGCAACTGTCTCAAGCCTCCAGATCAACACCGCCACCGCCAACATCAATCTCAATGGCGGAACCCGCGAAACCACTTCCATCGGCCAC
>JBEGOB010000390.1:0-5133 GCA_041182265.1 Verrucomicrobiota bacterium
CCCCGCCCGGTCGTCACGTCTTCCGAGAAGAAGACATTGCCGCTGACCTCCACGGTCTCCTTGGTGGGCAACCATTCCTTTTCAAAAACCAACTCGTTGCGGCCGTCGCTCTGATCTAGCAACTCCACCTGGGTGAAGCGGATATGGTAGGGCGCCAGAACCACATCTTCCAGCGCAGGGATGGCTTTCGAGAGGCTAACTTTGCCGCCATCGGCTGACTCAAGCCCCGTGGGGGCATCATCTTGGCCGGGAGCATTGACCAACTCGGCCTTCACCTCGGGGCTGTCGGCAGTGAAAAGAATGGTCACTCCACTCGCCTTCGGGAAAATCTGAAAGCGATAGGCAAACGAAGCGGCCTTTCCGCGCGCGGCCATTTCCACGATGAGCGACTCCTCCTCGACCGGACTGGATTTTCCAGAGCGGGTGGTAAAGCTGACAGTTCGAACTTCCGCCGCCACCTCTCCGCCTGGATAGGGAGCCGGTTGTCGCCCTGGTTGACGAAGCCATTCGCTGTCATTTTTCAAATCGCGGAAGGAGATGGAAGTCAGCAGACCTTGGTCGATCTTCCACTTGCGCTCGATCAGGCTGTTGCCGATCACGAGCTCATTCTCGCTCCAACGGGCATGACACCCCTTGAATTCCGCAGTCCCCGCCCGCACGGATACGCTCGATCCGACAATCAGGGCGACGAGGACGAAAAGACTGGCTGGCATACGGCGCGCCAAGGTCCCGTGGGAGTGATTCATGGTGTGTGTGATCAATATTGAATGAGAATTCGATAGAATCGGCGAGGGGCCTCTACGTTACCGCCGCGATCCTGCAGGATCAGAATTTCACCGTTGCCTGCCTGCGGAGAGCCGATGTCTATCCAACTTGCGGCAGCCAACGAGTCCGAGCGCTGCAGTTGATAGGTATGACCCACCACCGAAGTTCCGATCGTTAGACGGACATCGTCACCCACCAGGCTGATCGCCGCTTTGAACTCGCTTTCGGTAAAGGCGGGTGCCGCCGTGTAGATCAAATCGAGACCGTTGCCCGTTTGTTGCAGCGACCACGATCCGGAGCCCGCGGTGAAGGCGCTGGCATCCAACACGACGTGGGTCGCGGTCAGGCTTGCGGCCGAGAGAAGGGTGAATGTCCGGTTCGTCTCCGTGAAGCCCGCGACGGAATTTCCTTGGATGACCACCGTCACCGGACTGCCCTCCGTGCCCGAGATTTGGACATTTTCCGCAGCAAGGGTGGGGCCGGAGGACCAGTCGGTGATCGTCCAGGGGATTTTCGAACCCGCCGCGTAAGTCATGGTGCCTGAAACCGACCCGATACCTCCAAAACCCGCGCCTGCCGAGACCGATACGTTGCCGCTGCCGGCTCCCGTGGCGTGAGCGATGAGCAGGTTGCCAGAACTGACCGTGGTGCCACCGCTGTAGATGTTAGCTCCTGAGAGAGTCAAGGTGCCGGTCCCGATATGAGTGAGGCTGCCGCTGCCGCTGAGAACACCCGCATAATTCGTGGTGGAGTGATTGTTGCCCACTTTCAACGTGATTGCCGCGGGAATCGCGGCGTTGTTCATCAAGCCAATGTCGCGATTGCCGGAAAGGCCGCCCAAGGTGTAGGTGGTGGCGGTGCTGCCGAAACCGAGCATGCCCGAGCCACGATGCTCCAGCGTGCTGTTCTGCAGGGCGTTCGCGTGGGTTAATATCAATGAACCACCGTCCAGAGTCGTGGTGCCGGTGAAGGTGTTGGATCCTGAAAGCGTGAGCGTTCCCGTGCCGCTCTTGGTCAGAGCAAGCACCTTGGTGAGATCGCCCGCGTTGTTGCTGATCACGCCTGTGATCAGTCCGCTGGTGCTGCCGCCATCCACTGTCAACGTCGTGGTGGAGCCAGTCGCGACCTCGTTGCCCACGGTGACCGCCCCCAGCTCCATCCGCCCGCCGTTGGAACCGGTCGTCCCCGCCTGATCGCGGAGTGTGGCGCTGCCATTGAGCGTGGTGGTGACGGCACCGAGTCGGCTGCTCCAGTTCAAACTATCAGAAACATTCAGCAAACTGCCGGGATTGAGCGTCAGCGAGGCAAGTGTGTATTTGGACGTCGAATTGCCCGTACTCGTGACCGGCCTCAGGTCGAGGTTCACCGTTCCCGAAACAGTGATTGCGCTAGCCACGCTGAAACCACGGCCAAAGCCGCCGGTGGCATTTTGCGACAGCCGCAGGGTCGCGCCATCATTCAAATCCAGGGGGGCTGTGCCCAGCACGGTGAATGCGCCATGCGATTGGGCGATGGCATTTTGGGCCCACAGCGTTCCAGCATTGAGATCGACCGCCCCCAAGATGGTGTTGCTTGGATTCGAGAGGATCAGGGTGCCGGTTCCGCTTTTAATGATGCCGGACGTTGCTGATAGAGGCGCGCTGATCGTCGCGGTCCCGGTCACGACATTGAATCCGGCATGGACGCTGGAGAGCGTCAGCGTGCCGCTGGCCGCCGCGCCGGCGATGGTGTAGCCGCTCGCATCGAATTTGATCGCGTTGGCCACCGCGCCCGCCGGTGCCTGGCTGATGGTGACGGTGCCGCCGGTGCCGCTGAAGAGCGCGCCTGCCAGGCTGGCGTTATCCCAGAGTGTGTTGCTCGACCCGGCGTCCAGGGTCCAGTTGCTCGTGGAAGTATCCCAAGTCCCACCGCCGCCCTGAACGCCACCGGCCAGACCCGTATCCCAGATGACGCTCGCGTAAAGATCCACGGAGGTCAGGTTAAGCGTATGACGACCGGCCTCCACCATCACCTGCAAGCCTCCATCCCCAAGTTGAGTCACCGGCTGTGCGACACCTTCGATTTGAACCCCGAGCGCTCCGGGAGAATAGAAAGTCACCGCCGTGTGATGATCGCATTCGATACTGCCGGAATTGCCATCCATCTGCACATTGACGTCGGCAGCTGAAACAAAACCGCCGCGCGAGGCAGCCCCATTGTTGAACTCCCGACCATGGATAATCATATAGCTGCTCACCACTCCATTGTCGTCGCGATAGGAAACAGCCTTGCCCCGCCAGGCAAGCGAGCCGTTCGTCAGTGACGATCCGCCGTCGCTTTGCAAAATGAAATCATTCACCCCGCCGCCATGGGCGACGTTTACTCCAGTGAATCCGCTCCCGCTGGTGCGGGTCATCGCGGCCTTGGCGTGGGTGGCGTCCGCCGGAAAGAGCAGCGTCGATGTGCGCAGCCATCCATCGCTGCCCGCGCCGTAAACCGCCTCCAGATAGTTGAGCGCAAGGGCCTTCACCGGCGCGGTATCAGCCCCATGATAGCCTACGGGCGTATTCACCACCTGCGGCGCGGATCCATAGAAAACCGTCACCTGTTCCGATCCGCCCGCCCCATCCTGATAGGCATTGATCGGAGCGAGGTATTCTTGGTTGGCCGTGACGGCGGTCAGTCCGGTCAGGGTGTTGGGATGCAGGTTGATCGTGATCGGATCGGCGGGGTTGTCGGGTTGCACTTCGTCTAACAAAGCAAAATAGCCATTCGACTTGCCCGCCACTGGATGGATGAACAACAAGTTCCGGCAATGCCTGCCCGCGGCGATCGCGCGGCCCGAATCGGTCCGCCCGAATTCCATGCTGCCGCCAACGAGTCCGTCGGTCAGGCCGCCGCCCTCGTAATTCACATGGTCCTTGGATGGGCCGATCAGCACGCTGTTTTGCAACCACGCCCGGTCCCACTGACTGCCATCCGGCGCCCACCCGGGATATCGGGGTTGATAGGAAGCGCCGGAATTGAAGAGCAAGTGCTGGCCATAGCCAACGAGGTGAACGCTGTTGGTGTCGTAGTGATTGTGCCCGCGGTTGGCACCCAGTGCGGCACCGCTGTCGCTGCGGGACATGAGCGTGCCCATCAGCGCTTCCCTGGAATCGGTGCGGTCCCACAAAGCCGCCCCATAATCGGTCATCAGCGCGGAAACAGGCATCTTGGGAACGATGCTGGCGTAGTTGTCCGGAAGCGTCGCATAGAGCATGAACGCCGAACCGTAGGTGCTGACGAGGGTGGCTCCGGTGGTGCCGCGCAACAACCACTTGCCATGGCTTCCTGCTAGACTGTTGTAGAGTCCCATCTTGGAGAGCATCGTCCCCTGAGTCGGATCCCCCCTCCCGGTGCTTATCGAGTCGCCGAACAACTGGGTGGACCCAAACGGGGTGAAGGTGAAGCTGCTGAGAGAAGTCATCAAGCCCTGCATCCGGGGCTCAGAATACCAGGGGTATTGTCCTGTGAATTGCAGGACATCCATCGTCCAGTGCTTGGCATTGCGTCCCGATGAGGTACGCGCAAACAGATAGCCCGGGGATTGATCGTAGGAACCATCAGGCTTCATATCGTCATCAAGCCAACCCGAGACATAACGATCCACCGCATTCGTGATCGCCGTGGGATTGTTGCCCTTGTAAAGCTCCCAGGACGCGAGGAGTCCGTATTTGTTCTGCCCCCAATTCTGATTCAGATGGCGATACCACTCCATCGCTTCGCTGACCTGGTTTTCCGCTTTGGTGAGTTCGGCAGGCGTCAGGTCGTCATGAATCACATCCAGCGCAAGAATCATGTTGAACAGCGGATTGCCCAGAGGCACGGTCGTTGCCCAACTGTCGGCATCGAGCATGGAAAGATCGTTGCCGTGAAATGAGTCGATCTGATCGAGAATCGCCTTGCGATACTGCGCGGGCGTCGCATGGACGGCCGCCGCATCGAGGATATATAAGAGTGTGGCGCAACTGAGGCTTTGCGACTGGATGCCCCAGGCACCCGGGCTGAGCCGGCGGTTCCAATTCGGCTCCAGCGGATTGCCTTGGCTGTGACTGTAGATCGTGGAAAAGGGAACTATGCCGACCTTGGCCCGCAGCGCGTCATACATTTCCCGTTTCACCAGCAAGCGCGGATGCGCCCCCTGCGCCGGCACCTCACCGGAGGGAATGCGGCGCAACTGGGCGGCATTGATCAGACTTCCCGGCTTCAAAAGGATCGTGACACCCCCACCGTTCGGCAGGTTTCCGGCAGCCGTAAAGGTCCCCAGAAAACACGAGCCAAGCCCCCCGGGCGCACCTGAGTTGTTCTTGGAAAGCTTCATGTCCCCCGTCGGGGTGACATAGGAGC
>JBEGOB010000391.1:0-25527 GCA_041182265.1 Verrucomicrobiota bacterium
ATTCCGGCTTGAGCGCCCGGCAAATCGTGGCCGAGATCCTCGAGCAAACGCCCGTCCCCAGCTAGCCCCACCCTTGGCTGATGAATGCGCCTGCCAACCCGCTTGCCAGCGATCCCAACGCGGAACGCCGCAGGAAATTTGAAAAAACGCTGCATCGCATATATATCAACGCAGCAGTCTTGCACCACTTCGTCGCACGCCGCACCCGCCCGCCCGGCATCGCCCTCGCACTTGTCCTCGTCCTCGCAACGTGCCTCGGCATCGGCCATGACCGGAGTTCCGTCTATCAACTCTTCTCGCTCAGCCTCGGCATGCTGGTCATTGGCATCCCATGGGCCATGTCACGCCAAGCAAGCGCGGAAGGCAGGCGCGAGCTGCCACGCTTCGCAACCGCTGGCGAGCCACTCCGATACCTCGTCCACATCAGAAATCTCAGCAAAAGACGCCTCAGCCGCGCATGGATCACCGACACAGCGCCTGATCCACGCCCCTCGCCCCAAGACTTTTCCACACTCCGAGAGCCCGGGGAACACGAGAGAAATCGCTTCGACCGCAGTTTCGCCTATTTCCGCTGGCATTGGCTCCTCATGGGAAACCGACTTTTCACCGGCGGCATTGCCAAGGACGAACTCGACCTCCAAGCCAGCCAATCTGTGAAAATCCCGCTGGAAATCACCCCTCTCCGGCGTGGTGTGATCCGTTTCGACGACCTCCGCGTCCTGCTTCCCGACCCCTTCGGCCTATTCCAACGCTGCCGCAAGGTCCACGCTACCGCCGCCACCCTCACCGTTCTCCCAAAGCGCTTTCGCCTCCCTCCCATCGAGCTTCCCGGCGGCGCGGCATTCCGCATGTCTGGCGAGGCGAACTCAAATGCCAATGGCACTTCCGGCGAGTTTATGGGCCTTCGCGACTACCGCCCTGGCGACTCTCTGCGCCAAATCCACTGGAAAAGCTGGGCACGCACCGGACGCCCCATCGTCAAGGAACTCGAAGATACGTTCTATCCGCGCTACGGCTTGATCGTGGACACGCTCTCTTGCGAACAAAGCGACGAGGCCTTCGAGGAAACAATCTCGGTGGCCGCTTCATTTGCAGCCACCTTGGACACCAATGAATCGCTGCTGGACCTCATGTTCATCAACAACCAAGCGCACATCGTCACTGCCGGACGCGGACTGGACCGTGCGGAAAAGCTGCTGGAAGTCTTGGCCGCTGTCTCACCGGAACGCGTGGAAAAATACGCCGAACTCTCAAAGTTGGTGCTTCTCCACCGCGCGGAACTCACTTCATGCCTCGTGATTTTCAACGGCTGGGATGAGGCGCGCGCCCAATTTCTCCTCAGCCTGCGCAACGGCGGCATCCTCTGCGTGCCTCTCATCATCGGAAAATCCCCCGCCCCCGCCAAGATTCCCGGCCACTGGCTCGAATCCGGTCACATCGCGCGCGATTTACAAGCTCTCCCCAAATCGCTTTCAGCCTAACAAAAAATCTCCAACACACCATCAGCCAGATCCACCCACCTCCGCGATTTCTGCTAGGCATGGCCCTCATTTTCTGGGGCATCATGACTGGACGGCCGATCCTTGGCGTGATTTTGGCGCTCGTCGTGGAAGCCGCGCACTGGACGAAATTTCGCTGGGATTTCGCGGAGGAAGCCACCAGCCGGACTTGGCAGTTCAACGTCGTCATCATCTTCATTGCCGCCACCTTGATTTACATGGATGGCGACCCATTCGTGGCACTTCCGATTTTGCTCACCTGGCTGCCTCCGCTGCTCCTGCCGATGCAATTCATTCAGTCTTATGGAATGGCGAAGTCACTCCCACTCAACACGTTTTCGTTCCTCGCCAAGCAACGCCGCCGCAGAAATCTCCGCCTAGGACTCACCGAGACCGCCATCCGCATCAATTTCGGCAACGCCTATTTCGTCACGACCCTGGTGGCGGCGACTCTTGGCAACCGCGCATCTTCCAATCTATTCCTCCCTGGAATCATCGTCCTCTCAGGTTGGATGCTCCTTTCGTCCAGTCGGAGTCGCCCCCTCGCCTTGGTCGTCGCACTCAGCGTCGCCGGCATGATTGCCGTCGCAGGTCAACAAGGGCTTGAAGCGCTGGAAGACTGGTTCGGAAATCGCGGCGCCACGCAATCGCAGTTCGACCCCAACAGCTCATCCACCATGATCGGCCGCCCTGGCTCCGTCGTCCAATCACCCGCCATCCTCTGGCGCATCCGACCGGAAAACACCATGCCGCCACCCCGCTTGCTCCGAGTCGGCGGCTACAATTCCTACCGCGTCGGAACTTGGGTCAACCAAACACTCAAGTCCATGCAGTTTAATGACTTGGACACACGTCTCGCGGAAGGAACTCCGTATTACATCCTCGCGCCTGCTGCCACGGAAAGTGAACAGCTCGCAGCCGTCAGCCGCAGCCTCCCCGAGTTTCAAATCCGAGGTGCCGCCACGGCAGAAACTCCGCTCCCGCTCCCGGGAGACGCCGCCAGCCTGAGAGATTTCGAACTGGACGGCATCGAGCGGAACTCATTCGGCACCGTCCGCGTGTTCCCCAAGCAATCGGTGATCGAAGGCACGGTCGTTTGGAAAAAATTTCTTAATTCCGAAGGCCCTCCTCTAAAAAACTCAGACATCAAAGTGCCACACCAAGAACGCGAGGCGCTCGCCAAAGTGGTGCGTGAACTCAAGCTGGATGACATACCGACTCTCGACCAAAAACTCGCCGCCATCCGCACCTGGTTCGCAAAAAATTTCCGTTACTCACGCTACCTGAGCATTCGCAGCTCGACCTACGTTTCCACTCACCCCACCGCACTCACTCAATTCCTCACAAAATCCCGCTCCGGCCACTGCGAATATTTCGCCTCAGCGACGACGCTTCTCCTCCGCCAAGCCGGCATTCCCGCCCGCTACACCACCGGCTACGCCGCCATCGAGCGCGACGTAAAACGCGGCGAATACATCATCCGCGGCACCCACGGCCATGCTTGGACACGCGTCTGGGACTCGAAAAAACGCCGCTGGTTCGACTTCGACACCACCCCTCCAAGCTGGGAAACCACCCCCACTGAAACCACGGCCAAACAACGTTTCATCGACCTCGTGCAGCGCCTCCGCGAGGACTTTTTCCTCTGGAGAAACCGCCCCGCCAACCGGCTCGCGGCCTCATCCGCGATGATCTTCATCGCCCTCGCCGTCGCCGCATTCATCGCCAAACGGCTTTGGAAATCCAAGCGCCGCCTCACCGCAAACGACTCCAAACACCCATTCTACAAGGGCCCAGCTCTCCGCACCCCACTGCACGACTTGGAAAATCATGCGCAATCACGCCTCGGCCCGCGCCCACCCGGCATGCCTTTTGCCCGCTGGATCGCCAATTTACGCCCATCCCTCACGCACCCAGCCACTCTCGACGAGGCCATCTCAATTCACCAACGGCTCCGCTTCGACCCCGCTCCCAGCGATCCCGCTGCGGTCTCTCAACTCTCGGAAATCTCCAAAAAACTCGCCTCTGAGCTGAAGCGGCATTGACACTAAAAAGGGCCCGACCTCACGGCCGGACCCTCATCGAAAAATCACCAAGTAAGCGCCAAAATCAACGCGCTGCCGCGATGACGTGCTCCTTGGACATGCCAAGCTCACGCATCACCACATCCCCCGGCGCACTGATGCCGAAGCGGTCGATCCCGAGCGCCTTGCCCTCGGTGCCAACATATTTCCACCACAGACCGGTCACACCCGCCTCAATGGAAATCCGCTTGGTGCAGGACTTCGGCAACACGCTTTCACGATACTCCGCAGTCTGTCGGTCAAATCGCTCAAAACACGGCATCGAAACCACGCGGACACCCGCGCCAAGTTCTTCCGCTGCCGCCATGGCGTGCTGAAGTTCCGAGCCGCATGCCAACAAAATTGTCGTCAATTCCGCGGTCTCCTGACGGGCAATGTAAGCACCGCGCAAGACACCCTCACGCCGGACTTCCACCGAAAGTTCATTCATCAGCGGAATCGCCTGGCGAGTCAGAATCAAAGCAGTCGGTCCGTCAGCCCGAGTCGCCGCAGCCACGAAGGCACCCGCAGTTTCCTCAGCATCCCCCGGACGAATCACATCCAAATTCGGAATCACACGCAGTCCGCTGACCGTCTCGACCGGTTGGTGCGTCGGGCCATCTTCACCCACTCCCACGGAATCATGCGTGAAAATGTAGCTGACCGGCAAGTTTGCCAATGCTGCCAAACGAATCGCACCCCGCAGATAGTCTGCGAATACCAAGAAGGTCGCCCCGCTCGCACGGAACAAGCCATCATAAGCAATGCCATTGCAAATCGCGCCCATCGCATGCTCGCGAATGCCAAACCAAATGTTCCGACCGAGCGGATTGGCCGCAGAATAGTCGCCGCCATCCTTGATGTAATTCTTGGTCGAACCAAACAAGTCGGCACTTCCCGTCAAAAACTGTGGCACAGCCTTGGCCAACGCATTGATCACCGTCGCCCCGGCAGAACGAGTTGCATCCTTGTAATCCGCTGAAAATGCAGGAATTAGCTCGCTAAGATTTGCAGGAACAGCATGCGCGATGCCGCCAGTGAGCTCCGCAGCAAGCTCCGGGTTCGCCGCGGACCACGCATCATAAGTCGCCTGCCAAGCCTCGAAGTTCAACTTCGCAGCCGCTGTCTTCGCCGCAAAATATTCTTGGGTGCCGGCCGATACGTAAAAGTGCTCGTCCGCAGGCAAGCCCAATCCGGCGCGCGCGCCTTCGATAAATTTCGCACCACCCTCGCCGTGCCCCTTGGCGGTCCCAGCCACTTCCGGAATGCCTTTGCCAATCACCGTTTTGGCGATGATCACCTTCGGCCTGCCGTTTTTATCCGCTTTGGCCTTCGCGAGCGCTGCAGCGATCGCGACCAAGTCGTGACCATCCACAGTGACCGCATCCCAACGCTGCGAGAGAAAATACTGCTCGGCATCCTCACCCTGTGTCAGGTCCGCCATCGCATCCAGCGTCACATCGTTGGAGTCATAAATCAGGACCAAATTGTCCAATCCACAATGGCCAGCAAAGGCAATCGCCTCCTTGGCGACTCCCTCTTGGAGGCAGCCGTCGCCGTGCAATGCCACGACGTGATGATTGAAAATCGTATGCTCAGCCGTGTTGTAAAGCGCCGCAGCACGCTTTCCTGAAAGCGCATAACCCACAGCATTTCCAATTCCCTGGCCAAGCGGACCGGTGGTCGCCTCCACGCCAGGAGTCTCGTTGAACTCTGGGTGCCCCGGCGTGATCGAGTGCAAGCGACGGAAATTTTTCACATCATCGCGAGATACGCCGTAACCCGAGAGATGCAGCCAGCTGTAAAGGAACATCGAGCCATGACCTGCGGAGAGAATAAAGCGGTCGCGGTTCAGCCACTTGGGCGCCTCCGGATAATGATTCAATGACTCCCCGAACAGAACGGCGCCAATCTCGGCACAACCGAGCGGCAGACCCAAATGGCCGGAGTTACATGCGTGGACGGCATCCATGGCGAGACCACGGGCTTCATTGGCGGCTTGCGAAAGCTGATTCGTATTCATGAGAGCAATTTTCCCACAACCCTTTCCTCGGGCGCAGATGCGTCCAGCCTAGAAATCCTCCACCTCTTGACAAGCCACCATTCACCGATGGACCTCCAATCGCACAAATTGCATTCATTTTCCCTATGATTTCAACGCTTTGAAATTTTTAGCCAAAAAAATCTTGCAATGACCCCCCCAGTGAGGTTTTTTCCCCCCGCAGCCGCAACGCACGACCCGTTCGTCTATCGGTTAGGACTCCAGGTTTTCATCCTGGCAAGAAGGGTTCGACTCCCTTACGGGTCGCCATATACTATTAGCCTCCGCCCTTGCGGGGGCTTTTTAGTTTACGCACCTTGCATTTCCTTTTTCCCATTCAAACTGGCCAACCGCCGCTGTGACCGCCCTCGAAAAAGCCGAATCCATCCGCGCGCGAAAAGCCGGACCCGCCATCGCCGCACTCACGGCCTACGATTACCCAACCGCACGCCTGCTTGATGAAGCGGGTGTGGATTTGTTGCTCGTTGGCGACTCTCTCGGCATGGTGGTTCTCGGATTTCCTGACACCACGCAGGTCACCCTCGACCACATGCTGCACCACGTCGCCGCCGTCGCCCGTGCCAAGCCCAAGGCATTGCTCGTCGCAGATCTCCCGATCCACAGCTACGACAGCCCCGCCCAAGCCCTCGAGTCCGCACAACGCCTCGTCGCCGCAGGCGCAGAGGCCGTGAAATTGGAAGGCGGCATCCGCCAAGCGGAAAAAGTCCGTGCCATCACTCGCGCCGGCATCCCTGTGATGGGCCACCTCGGAATGCTGCCTCAACGCGTCCTCGAAGAAGGAGGATACCGGAAAAAAGGCAAAACCCCGGAACAAACCGAAGCCATCCGCGAGGGCGCAGAGGCACTCATCGACGCCGGCGTTTTCGCAATCGTCTTTGAATCCATCATCCCCGAGGCCGCGCGCGAGCTTTCCACATCCCTCGCCGTGCCCACCATCGGAATCGGCTCCGGAAACGCCACCTGCGACGGGGAAGTCGCGGTCATCACGGACCTCCTCGGCTCGTTCCCCTGGTTCGTCCCGCCCTTTGCCCGCCCAGAAGCGAATGTTGCGGAAATCACGCGTAAGGCCGTGGCTTGCTACCTCTCGAAAGTCCGCGGCACGGCCGTCTAAAAATCCACGCCGAGACCGTGCTTCTCTACCTTCACATTCCGTTCTGCCACCGCATCTGCCCCTACTGCTCGTTTTACAAGCACACGCCCGGCTCCACTTCCATCGGCACTTTTGTCGATGCACTCACCACCGAGGCACGCAACCGCCTCGCCACCTCACGTGAGTCCCCCCGCACGCTCTACCTCGGCGGCGGCACGCCCAGCATGCTCTCGCCCCGCCACCTTTCCCGCCTTTTCTCTGCTCTCCACGAACAAATCAACTTTTCTAAACTCGAAGAAGTCACGCTCGAGGCCAACCCCGCGACCTTCGACCTCGCAAAAGCCGCGCTCTTCCGCGAGCTAGGCGTCAGCCGCGTCTCCCTCGGCATCCAATCGTTCACGCCTCACGTGCTGGAAATCCTTGGCCGTGAACACTCGGTCAGCCAAGCCAGTGAAGCCGTCGAAATCCTCCGCAATGCCGGCATCCCATCCGTCAACATCGACCTGATGTTCTCCATTCCCGGCCAATCCAAAGCCGACTGGGACGCCACGCTCAAGCACGCCATCTCACTGCAACCCGACCACATCTCCGCCTACAACCTCACATACGAGGAGGACACGGCGTTTTTTGAATCACTCCGCCGTGGCGAAATGCGCGAAAACGAGGACCATGATGCCGAGTTTTTCCACCTCGCCGACGAACGACTCAGCTCCGCCGGCTTTGATCATTACGAAACCTCGAACTACGCCAAACCCGGCCACCACTCGACTCACAATCGCGGCTACTGGCGCGGCGAAGACTACCTCGGCCTCGGCCCATCCGCCGTCTCCACGCTCGACCGCACCCGCTGGAAAAACGTCCCCGACACCGCACGCTACGTCGCCCAAGTCAGCGCGATCGGCAATGCGCTCAGCGAATCAGAAATCTTGGATGACGAGGCACACCGCCTCGAACGCATCGCCCTCGGACTTCGCACGCGGGAAGGCATCTCCCTCACTCTACTCGGCACACAAGCCCGCGAACGCGCCGAGCACTTCGCCAGCGAAGGGCTCGCACGCATCGAGAACCAACAGCTCATCCTGATTCACCACGGACGCGCCCTCGTCGATCCCATCGCCGCAGAACTGGTGTAAGACGCGCCCACACAAAGCCCCGCACTTTAGGGGAATTTCTCGAAAATGAGTTCATGACCTGCCAAGTCGGCATGAATCACATCACCTTCCGAGAATTTACCCTCAAGCACATCAAGACTCAGCGGGTCCAACAGCAAATGTTGAATCGCGCGCTTCAGCGGCCGCGCTCCGTAAACTGGATCATAGCCCTGGCTGCCAATAAATTCTTTCGCCGCCTCCGTCAGCGCCAAGCCCAGCCCTTGCTTCGCCAAGCGCTTCCGCACCCGGTCGAGCTGCAAGTCCACAATGGTGGTGATTTCCTCACGTTCAAGCCGGTCGAAAATGATCGTCTCATCAATCCGATTCAGAAATTCCGGACGAAAATGCCCGCGCAAAGCATCGCTGACTTTCGCCTCCCGCTGCTCGGGATTCTCCTCGTGCAAAATATACTGGGATCCGATGTTAGACGTCATAATCAGCACCGTATTCCGGAAATCCACCGTGCGCCCCTGACCATCGGTGATCCGGCCGTCGTCCAACACTTGCAGAAGAACGTTGAAGACGTCCTGATGCGCTTTTTCAATCTCATCAAAAAGAACAACCGAGTATGGCTTGCGTCTAACTTGCTCGCTGAGCTGTCCACCTTCTTCATAACCCACATAGCCGGGAGGTGCACCAATCAAGCGGGCAACGCTATGCTTTTCCATGTATTCCGACATATCGATGCGGACCATCGCGGACTCATCATCAAACAAAAACTCCGCAAGCGCCTTCGACAGCTCAGTCTTACCCACACCCGTAGGCCCGAGGAAAATAAACGAGCCGATCGGCCGATTTTCATCCTGCAATCCAGCGCGGGCACGGCGCACCGCATTGGCCACCGCGCGAATCGCCTTCTTCTGGCCCACGACACGGTCTCCCAACCGCGCTTCCATACTCACCAATTTCTGCTTCTCGCCCTCTTGCAACCGGCTCACGGGAATCCCCGTCCATGAAGACACCACTCGTGATATATCTTCCTCCGTGACTTCCTCTTTCAACATCGCTCCGTTCTTTTGCAACTCGCCCAAAGCATCCATCGCCCCCTGCAAATCACGATTCGCCTCGGGAAGATCACCATACGTGATTTGCGAAGCGCGTGTGAGATCGCCAATCCGCTGGGCGCGCTCAACTTCACTTTTCAAGGTCTCGATCTTCTCCTGACTCTCACGCACGCGGTCAATCACGGATTTTTCATTCCGCCACTGCGCCATCATTCCGGATGATTTCTCACGGAGATTCGCCTGCTCCTCACGCACCTTGTCAAGACGCGCAACGGATGCCTTGTCCGTTTCCTTTTCAAGGGCTTTCTTCTCCATTTCCAACTGCAAAATCTGACGTTCTAACACGTCAATCTCCGTTGGCATAGAATCCAGCTCGATCTTCAACCGGGAAGCAGCCTCGTCAACCAAGTCCACCGCCTTGTCCGGCAGAAAACGATCAGAAATATAACGGTCGGATAGAGCGGCAGCCGCGACAAGCGCCCCGTCTTGAATGCGAACGCCGTGATGCACCTCATAGCGCTCCTTCAAGCCTCGCAAAATCGCAATGGTATCTTCCACCGACGGCTCACCCACGCTCACCGGCTGGAACCGACGCTCAAGCGCGGCATCTTTCTCAATATACTTCCGGTATTCATCCAAGGTCGTCGCGCCGATCGCATGCAACTCGCCACGCGCAAGTTGAGGCTTCAATAAGTTAGAAGCATCCACCGCACCCTCGCTTGCACCCGCACCAACGATGGTATGGAGCTCATCAATGAAAAGAATGATCTGCCCCTCGGCATCAGTGACTTCTTTGAGAAACGCCTTGAGCCGGTCCTCGAACTCGCCGCGGTATTTCGCCCCAGCAAGCATCGCGCCCAAGTCCATGGTGATCACTCGCTTGTTCTTCATCGAGTCCGGAACATCCCCGGAAACAATCCGCCGCGCCAAGCCCTCGACGATCGCCGTCTTCCCAACACCCGGCTCACCAATCAACACCGGGTTGTTCTTGGTCCGGCGGGATAGCACTTGCAAGACCCGCCGGATCTCATGATCCCGGCCAATGACTGGGTCGATTTTCCCTGCACGCGCACGTGCGGTTAGGTCGGTGCCGTATTTTTCCAAAGTCTGGTATTTCCCCTCGGGTGAATCATCCGTGACCTTCTGCGCCCCTCTCACACGCGTGATGGCTTCGCGCGCTTTTTTCTCGTCCAACCCAGCATCCTTGAGGAGCGCACCGGCGGGTGAATCCCCCTTGAGCGCCCCAAGAAGGAAATGCTCAACGCTCAAATAGTCATCGCCGAGCGATTCACGCGCCGCGTCTGCCGCATCCAATGTCGCCCGCAGCCCCATGCTGATCTGTGGCTGAGTCGAGGCCCCCTGCACGCTCGGTTCACGGGCTAACGAGGCGGCAACCGCGGACTTCAACCGCGTGAGATCAATCCCAGCCTGCTGCAAAATCGGGCTGGCGATGCCGCCTTCCTGCTGGAGCAGCGCGAGCAAGACGTGCGCGCTCTTGAGCTCGGAGTGGGCGGATTTTGAGGCGATACTTTGGGCCGATTGAAGGGCCTCTTGCATTTTCTGCGTGATTTTTTCCAGTCCCATAATCGTTGTGGTTTCCCTTCATTCTAAGTGCAAAGCGACGAGTTGCAACGCGTCGTTTGCCGATTGCCACGCGTCATTTGCCGTCATGCACTCTTCACACACAAACGCGCACCCGGGAGCCCGAAGCAACAAGGCCGCCCATGCGCGATACGCAGGGAGGCCTGATCGAGAAAAGATTTTTCAGCAACTACGAGTCCCCGCGCGGGTGGATGAATCAAGGCACATCCGGCGAGGAATCATCCCCGTAGAAGCTCTTGATGTAGCCGTATTCGACCATCGTATCCTGCCAAGGCGCCAGCACATTGGGATCTTGAAAAATCCGCCCGGCAATGGCCAACCACTCTTCCGCTTTGACGAGGTTTTCATCCTCATAAGCGATGGCCGCCTGCGCATAGTAATAATACGGGGAATCATCGAGGAAATCATACTTTTCACCTAGGATCACCACCTCGTCGTCGAGCCCGAGCTTCTTTTTGCAAAGCAGGATTTTAAACTCCACCAAGCGACTGAGCGCCACGTTCGCCGCCGGGATTTCCTTGAGGATTTTCTCAAAAAGATCCGCGGCTTTCTTCCACTCCTGCGTCACGAAATACACCTCACCGATGTTGAAACTGATGCTTGGATTGTCTTTTGAAAACTCCTCGGCCTTCTTGAAATCGGCGAGTGCCTTGTCAAAAGCGCGCATCTCAACGAAGCAACTGCCGCGCAAATTGTAAATCTCCGGGCTGTCCGCAAAAATTTTCGTCGCCTTATCGAGCTCGTCGAGCGTTTCAAAAACTCGCTTTTGCTGGAACAAGCGGTTGGCCTCCGTGAGATGCTTGACGAAGGTCTTCCGGCTCTCCTCCGGCAAATTGAGAAACGCCGTTTGATTGGGAAGCAAGACCTCCTCCGTCGCAGCCGCTGGCGCAGCTGGCGCCGTTTCAGAGTCTTGGGCAAGCAGCGGAGTGACCAGGGCGAACAAAGAGAAAATGGAGATGGCTTTCATGAGTTTCTGATGCGCTTAACGCTAGCGGGTGAAATCAAAGACGGCAAGCGGACGTTCGACCAGATTTTTCGCGCAGAACACGCACGGCCGATTCATCACAGAAAGACGATTTTCCTTTTGCGTCAATACGCCGCCGGGTGTTCCCTAGCGGCGCTCATGCAAATCGGCCTCGCTCAAATCAATGCCGTCATCGGGGATTTTCCCGGGAACGTAAAACGAATTCTCGCCGCCTACCGCGAGTGCCTAGACGCCGGGGCGGACTTGGTCATCACGCCAGAACTCTCTCTCGTGGGCTATCCGCCGCGCGATTTGGTGTTCAAATCTCAATTTGTCCCTCATTGCCTGCAAGCGCTTGACCACCTAGCCGGAGAAATCCGCGAGGTGCCGCTTCTCGTGGGCTACGTGGACCACCACCACCCCGGCCACCCGGGAAAACCCTTTCGCAATGCCGTAGCTTGGCTGGAAAATGGCGAAATCAAACATCGGATCTGGAAAACTCTCCTGCCCACTTACGACGTTTTCGACGAGCGCCGCTATTTTGAACCCAGCACGGCCTGCGATCCCATCACATGGCGCGGGCACCGCATCGGAGTGACCATTTGCGAGGATATTTGGACGGAGGATTTTCTCCAACGTCCGTTTTACACCAGAGACCCCGTCGCGGAACTCACATCCAAGGGCCTTGATCTCCTCCTCAACCTGAGCGCATCTCCCTTCCATCTCGGCAAACCCATCCTGCGCCGCGCCATGATCGCCGGCATCGCCCATCGCGCCAAAGTCCCCGTCGTCTATTGCAACTCATTCGGCGCAAATGAACAACTGGTCTTCGACGGCCACTCCATGGTCGCCGGTGCAAACGGCCGCATTTCCCACCAACTCGCCGGATTCAAGGAACGCTGCCAAGTCGTGAATCCATTCCAGAACGTGGAAAATGACGTGCCACTCACCACTTGCGACGCCGAACAACTCTACTACGCGCTCGTCACCGGCGTCCGAGACTACGTCACCAAATGCGGATTTTCCAGCGTCTGCCTCGGACTGAGCGGAGGTATCGACTCGGCACTCACTGCCGCCATCGCCACGGATGCGCTCGGCCCAGACAACGTCTGCGGGCTCACAATGCCCAGCCCTTACTCGTCCCGTGGCAGCGTGGATGACTCGTTCGCCCTCGCTAAAAATCTCGGAATCCGCTGCGAAGAAGTCCCGATCCGCACGGCCTTCGAGGCGATTAAGGAAACCATGCAACCCATCTTCGCGGGCAAATCCGAGGACGTCACCGAGGAAAATATGCAGGCACGCATCCGCGGCTTGCTCCTCATGGCGCTCTCCAACAAGGAAGGGCACTTGCTCCTCACCACCGGCAACAAAAGCGAACTCGCTGTCGGGTATTGCACCATTTACGGCGACATGTGCGGCGGCTTGGCCGTCATTTCAGATCTGCCGAAAGTTAAGGTCTATGAAGTATCTCGCTGGATCAACCGTGAACGCGAAATCATCCCTTGGAACACCATTGACAAGCCCCCCAGCGCAGAACTCCGCCCTGACCAAAAGGACCAGGACACACTCCCGCCCTACGAAATTCTCGATGGCATCCTCGAACTCTACGTGGAACATCAACTCTCCGCCGATGAAATCATTTCCCGGGGGTTTGAGGAATCGACAGTCCGCTGGGTGCAACGGCGAGTGGATTTGAACGAGTGGAAACGTCAACAAGCCGCTCCAGGCCTGCGTGTCACCTCAAAAGCCTTTGGCATCGGCCGTAGAATGCCGATCGTCCAGCGCTTCATCGGCTAAAATCTCTGGGTTCCACTCGAAGGACCACCACCCGAAGCTCGATCTCGCCGTCGCGTCAAGGCCCGTGAACGCAAATTCCGCCGTTGGAGGCCGCATTCGCCGGTTTTTCAACAAAGATTTCTCGGATCATCACGGATCGGCCCGTCCAAAAAACAAAGATCTATCTTCATCCGTGCCCATGCCTGCAATCTGCGGTCAAAAAAAATCGCATCCAAGGATTCCAGAGAAGAGATTCAAGCTCAGGACAGACTTCCTCATTTCACTCAAGGCGCGAAACAACCAATCCTCTCAATCCGCGGATTATCAGTGAAATCCATAGGTTCAATTGCGAGATTTAGAGTGAATTCCACAGGGTCACCCCCCGCCGATTCCAACAAAAAACGCCCGGATTTGCATCCGGACGTTTGCTGAAAGAGTTCTCGATGAAACTCGAAATTAACGGGAGTAAAGCTCGACGATCAACTGCTCGTTCACGAGTGGGTTGATATCCTCACGCTCTGGAATCCGGGAAACAGTCGCTTCCAACTTGTCCTTGTCCACTTCAAGCCAATCCACGGATGGAGACGCTTGGGTGAGGTCGGTCATGCGAACCGCAAGTTGTTGAGAAGATGGCTTGCCACCGACTTTGATCACATCACCTGGCTTCACTTGGAAGCTGGCGATGTCCACCGTGCGGCCATTCACGAGAATGTGGCCGTGGTTGACGATCTGGCGGGCGGATTGGCGAGTGTTGCCGAAGCCTGCACGATAAACCACGTTGTCGAGACGGGTTTCGAGAAGCTGAAGAAGAATCACACCGGTAACACCACGGCGGCGCGCCGCCTCTTCGTAGTAACCGCGGAATTGCTTTTCGAGAACACCGTACTGGAAACGAAGCTTTTGCTTCTCTCCAAGTGCAACGGAATATTCACTCTTCTTCTTACGACCTGCACGGACGCCGTGCTGGCCAGGTGGGAAGTTGCGGCGTTCAAATGCCTTGGATGGGCCAAAGAGAGAGACACCAAAACGGCGGCTGATCTTTGCGCGTGGACCTGTATAACGTGCCATATAAGAATTTCTAAAAGGTTGGATTAGACGCGGCGAGCCTTCTTAGGACGGCAACCGTTGTGTGGGATCGGCGTCACGTCGCGGATCGAGAGGATTTCAAGACCGAGGCCTTGGACGGCACGAACAGCGGACTCACGGCCGGAACCCGGACCCTTGACACGCACATCGACTTCTTTGAGACCGTGGCCCATGGCTTGGCGGCAGGCATCTTGCGAAACCACCTGCGCAGCATACGCCGTGCTCTTGCGGGAACCCTTGAAGCCCATCTTGCCGGCGCTTGACCAACCGATGGCATTGCCATTGGCATCCGTCACGCTGACGAGGGTGTTATTGAAAGTGGCAGTCACGTGAACAATGCCGCGGGTGACATTCTTCGAGCCTTTGGCTTTGTGAATCTTGATCTCTTCCTCGCCTCCGCCGATCTCGGCGAAGATGTCGCGTTTCGCTTCCTTCTTCGGCGCGCCTTCATGGGCGGCCGCTTCTGGAGCAGGAGGGGTGGCGGGTGCTGGAGCTGCTACGGGCTCAACTGCCGGCTTTACGGCAGCTTCTTGGTTGGTTTCGTCAGACATGAGTGTTTACTAAAAAATTACTTCTTAACGCCGACCGTCTTCTTCTTACCCTTGCGAGTCCGAGCGTTGGTGCGAGTGCGTTGGCCACGAACGGGCAATCCACGCTTGTGACGAATGCCACGGTAGCAGTTGATCGACGTAAGACGCTTCAGTTGGGATTGGCGGTCGCGACGAAGATCGCCTTCCACCATGATGGACTCCGCCTGAATCACCTGGGCGATGCGGACGAGTTGATCCTCACTGAGCTGGCCAGTGCGGATGTTTGGATCAATCCCTGCGTGCTCAAGGATTCTCGCCGCCGTTGGGCGGCCGATTCCAAACATGTAGGGCAGAGAAGCTTCGATGCGCTTCTCATTGGGGATTTCAATGCCTAGGATACGTGCCATGATGTGCGTGATTTCGCGTGACCACGAGAGATTGCCAGACTTCTCTGGTATCACCGCGGGGCGGGTGGTTTAGCAGACCGCCGGGGGCTGGCAAGTGGTAAATGGAAATTTTCCGCGCTTCTAGACAGTTTTTACATCAATCAACGATCTGTGCCTGCGACGGACTCTCACGCGACTGAATTCAGCGAGCTTCTGACGAGATCCCTTCTGGACAAAATAGCGACTGATCTTAGCTTCATCTGCAATCGCACCCCATTCATGGAAACCCACACCGATTTCAATCAACAGCTCCCCCCTGACGACGTCGCCGCCATCGACGAACTTGGAAATACCTACCAAGCATTCCGCGCCGAGCTCGCCAAGGCCATCGTCGGCCAAGAACAAGTGATTGAACAACTCGCCATCTGCCTGTTCGCACGCGGACACGCACTTTTGATGGGCGTCCCCGGCCTCGCCAAGACGCTTTTGGTTTCATCCGTGGCACAGACCTTTGATCTCTCATTCAACCGGATCCAATTCACGCCAGACCTGATGCCCGCTGACATCACCGGCACAGACATCATCCAAGAGTCAGGCATAGGCGGACGGCGCGAATTCCAATTCATCAAAGGCCCAGTCTTCGCAAACATCGTTCTCGCGGATGAAATCAACCGCGCTCCCGCCAAAACTCAGTCGGCCATGCTTGAGGCCATGCAGGAAAATAAAGTCACAGTCCTTGGCAACACTTACACGCTTCAAGCTCCGTTTTTCGTCCTCGCAACGCAGAATCCCATCGAGCAAGAGGGCACTTACCCTCTCCCGGAAGCGCAACTCGACCGCTTCATGTTCCTCATCGAGGTCGGATACCCCTCCGCCAGCGAAGAAAAAGAAATCGCCCGGGCCACCACCGGTGCCATCCGCGAAAAACTCAACCAACTTCTCGACGGAGAAAAAGTCACCGCATTCCAACAACTCGTCCGCCGCGTCCCCGTCCCTGAGCACTTGTATGATTACGCGGTCCGCATCGTCCGCAAGACCCGCCCCGGCGAACCGGAGTCCCCGCAGTGGATCAAGGACACTGTCGGCTGGGGTGCCGGTCCACGTGCCGTCCAATACCTCATCCTCGGCGCAAAATCCCGCGCCGCACTTCGCGGAGCCTACATGGCATCTCTCGAAGATCTTGAGGCCATCGCACCGTCCGTCCTCACGCACCGCGTCATCACCAATTTCTCCGCAGAATCACAAGGCATGACCTCGAAAAAAATCGTCGAACGCCTCATCAAGGAAATGCGGGAAGACTGATTTATCAAAACTTCTGCGCATCCGAAATCCGCAGAATTCTCACACCGCATCACCGGTCCAATCCCACAAACTCCTTGAAACTTCGCTCCTAAGCCAGGAATCTCATGAGCCACCCCTTCATCGACAGCGCTATGCTCTCACGCCTCGGCTCGCTCCCCATCGAGTCGCGCGTGCCCATGATGGGAAACGTCGCTGGCAAACACCGCTCACCCCACCGCGGATCTTCCGTCGAATTCGCCGAATATCGAAAATATGTGCCTGGCGACGACACGCGCCGCCTTGACTGGAAGGCCTTCGCTCGCTCAGACCGCTTCTACATCAAGGAGTTCGAGGCAGATACCAACCTGCGCGCCTATTTCGTCGTCGATGCTTCAGGCTCAATGAACTTCGCCAGCGGCGGCGATTCGAAAATCCAGTTTGCCCGCCGCATCGCCGCCTCCCTTGCCTACCTGCTCGTCAATCAAGGCGACGCCGCCGGCCTCTCGATCTGCACGGATAAGCTCCACCTCGAAGTCCCACCCAGCCGCCGCGCCGCGCACCTCGAACGCTTTTTCACAACGCTCGGAGACATCCGCCCCTCAGGCGAGACCGGCCTCATCCAAGCTCTCCACACCATCGCGGAAAAAATCAGTCACCGCGCTTTCGTCGTCATTCTCTCGGATCTCTTCACGGATCCCAGCTCATTGGGTGATGCACTCCAACACCTTCGCTACCGCAAACACGACATTTCTCTCTTCCACTTGATGGACCCTCAAGAAATTGGCTTCGACTTCGACCGACCGCATCGTTTCGTCGATCTTGAAGACAACACCGCCATCGTCGCCGAGCCCAACCTCATTGCAGACGAATACAAATCCGCTCTCAACGAATTCCTGAAAACCGTCCGCGCCAAGTGCCACGACGCGTCCGCGGACTACCAACTTGTAACAACCGACACCCCCATCGAGCCACTCCTCCGGAATTTCCTCACCGCACGACTCCCAAAATCCAAGCGCGAATGACCGCCGAGAT
The DNA here is from genome assembly GCA_041182265.1 of Verrucomicrobiota bacterium. GTDB lineage: Bacteria > Verrucomicrobiota > Verrucomicrobiia > Verrucomicrobiales > Akkermansiaceae > Luteolibacter. The sequence continues at coordinate 17,527 of JBEGOB010000391.1, forward strand.
TCCGTGCTCCATTAAAATCGAATGCTTTTCCTAAACCCACTGCTCCTCTGGGGACTGCTTGCCGCCTCGGTTCCCATTGCCATCCACCTTCTGAATCGTCGCCGCCACAAGACGATCCAATGGGCTGCCATGCAGTTTTTGCTCAGGGCCACTCGTGAGTCCAGGGGCAAGAAGAAACTCCGCCACTTCCTCATCCTCACCTGCCGCGCCCTCGCACTCGCGGCGCTCGCCTTCGCCGCCGCCCGCCCCATCATTTCCGGACTCATCGGCTGGGGCGGTGGTTCCATCGACACCGTCATTCTGATCCTCGACCGCTCCGCATCCATGGAGGCAAAACCTGGCGACGGCCTCGACTCGCGCCGCCAAATCATCCTCGAAAAAGTCCGCGCCGCCATGGACGACCTCAGCGGCGCACGCCTCGTCCTGATCGACAGCGCCACCAAACAAGCCCAGGAAATCTCGTCGCCTGACGTCCTCGCCGACCTTTCATCCACCTCACCCACCGACTCCGCAGCGGACTTCCCCACCCTCATCGACCGCGCTACGGAATTCCTCGCAGAAACCCCGGGCCGGTCTGAAATCTGGCTCGCCTCCGATCTCCAATCGTCAAATTGGCGCCCCAATAGCGACCGCTGGGCCAGCGCACGCGCCAAACTCGCCTCCCTCCCTCAAAAACCCGCCATCCGCGTCCTTTCCATCACCGGCCCCACCGCTAGCAACGCCACGGTCCGGCTACTCGGCTCGCGCCGCGCCGGTGACGAAATTCTCCTCGACCTCGAAATCCTTCGCTCCACCGAAGCACGCGGCACCGCCAGTATCCCCCTCACCACTCACCTCAATGGCACCCGCACCACCGACAATTTAAGCATCCCTGGCCAATCCCTCCGATTCCAAAAACGCGTCGCTCTCCCGCCCAAGACAGACTCCGGCTCCGGATGGCTCTCCATTCCCGCCGATGGCAACACCCGCGACAACTCCGCATTTTTCGCCTACGGACCCTCGCGCCCCGCAAAATCCCTTGTCGTCACCTCACCCGGAGAAGCCGCAGACTACCTCGCACTTGCTGCCGCCCCGCCCGGCCTTGGAAATCTAAACACCGCCCGCATCGATCCCGCAGCCTTCGCAAATCAAGCGCTCGACACCATCTCCACCATCCTCTGGGCCGCCCCCATGCCCACTGAAACTGCCTACGCAAGCCTCAGCCGCTTCCTCAGCTCCGGCGGGCACGTCGTCTTCTTTCCTCCTGGAGCCCCTTCCCCTCTCAGCTTTCTCGACCTCTCATGGGCCGACCCCAGCTCCGCAGAGATGGGGAAATTTTTCATCATCAACGACTGGAATCGCAGCGACGGCCCACTCCGCGACGGCATCGACGGAACCCCCATTCCCACCGAACGCCTCCGCGCCATCCGCCGCCAAATCCCGCTCGGCGACGCCGCAACCCTAGCCAGCTGGGAAGATGGCGAGCCCATGATCACACGCCGCATCGTCGATCACGGCACCGCTTGGTTCATCGGCTCACTCCCAGACTACACATGGTCCAATCTCGCCGACGCAGACGTCCTACTCCCCGCCGTTCAGCGCATCATCGCTGCGGGCGCAGATCGCTTTGACTCGTCCTACCTCACCACCGTTGGCAGCCGCAACACGCAAGCCCTGTCTGGCGAAACACGCACCCGGCTCGACGACCACGCCACGCATGACCCAGCGAACATCGCCCATGAAGCCGGCGTTTTCCGCCTTGGTGAACGCCTCCTCGCCGTGAATCGCCCACCCACGGAGGACGATTTAGAAATCATCTCCCGCGAGCAACTCGACCAAGCCCTAGAAGGCACCGGCTACACCCTCCTCGACCAACTCGGCCAAGCCAACGACCCATCCCTCTCACGCGACGTCTGGCGCGCCTTCCTCATCGCCACTCTCCTCCTCCTCCTATCCGAAGCAATCCTCTGCCTCCCCAAAAAGAAGGTCCCAAGCCTAGAACCCACTCCCTCCAAACCCGCCAACGCTTGAAATCCCCCCTCTCAACCGTCCCCGGAAATCCAAGACTCCAGCCCTAGAGCTTCAACCCCGTGCTCCACCTATCTCCCACTCCAGCAACACTTTGGATCGGCATCACCGCGCTGATCCTCGTCGGAGTCTTGTCCGTGACCTCTTGGCGGCGCAGCCCCCACCCCAGCCGCACCGCTGCCCTCGAATGCCTCCGCCTCCTCATTGCCACAATCGTCGTCATCCTTCTTTGGCAGCCTGAATGGCGCACAACCCTCCACCCCGAGACCCAGCCAAAAATCGCCATTCTCTGGGATAACTCGAAATCCATGACCACCATCGATGCCGAGCTTCCTCCCATCCTATCCGCCACTCCCGACATCGTCTCGCGTGCCGAATGGGTCGGGCAAGCGCTCGCATCCGACCTCTGGAAACCCCTCGAAGCCAACGGTGCCAACGAAGTTTCGAGCATCCCCTTCGCAAGTCCCGCCCTCGAAAATGGAGCGGTCGCAGGCACTGACCTCGAAGCACCACTCACCGAACTCCTCAACCGAGAAAACAACCTGCGCGCCATCGTCCTTCTCAGCGATGGCGACTACAATCTCGGCCTACCACCCGTTGTCGCCGCCCAAAAGCTCCGCCTCCGCGGCATTCCGCTCTTTCCCATCCCCATCGGCAACAAAAACCGCCTTCCAGACATCGACCTCCTATCCGTCACCGCGCCCACCTACGGCATTGTTGGAGAAAACGTGCAAATCCCCTTCACACTCCGCTCCTCACTCGACCGCCAAGTCCGCACCGTCATCCGCCTCCGTGACGAGACGGGAAAAGAGCGCAGCAAAGACATCATCCTCCCTCCAAATTCGGAAACGCACGACTCCATCCTCTGGCGCTTGGAGAAAGACGGCACCTCCACCCTCGACCTCTCCATCCCCGTCGCGGACGGCGAGCTTGTCCCCTCCAACAATTCCCGGAAATTCACCATCGCCGGACGCCCGGAAAAAATCCGCGTGCTCCTCATCGAGACGCTTCCACGTTGGGAATACCGCTTCCTCCGCAACGCCCTTTCGCGCGATCCCGGCGTCGAGCTTTCATGCCTCCTCTTTCATCCCACACTCGGCCCTGCAAGCGGACGTGACTACATCACAGAATTCCCCTCAAAACTCGAAGAACTCGCCAAATACGACGTAATTTACCTTGGCGACGTCGGAGTGGCCCCGGATCAACTCACCGCCGAACAATGCGCACTCATCCGCGGACTCGTTGAAAATCAAGCCTCTGGCCTCATCTTCATGCCCGGCCCACAAGGCAAGCAGCAAAGCCTCCTCAACACGGAACTCGCCGATCTAATGCCCGTGATCATGGACGAAACCACGCCCGGCGGATTTCCCGAACCGATCGCCTCCCCCCTGACTCTCACCACGGAAGGCCGCAGCTCACTTCTCACCATGCTCGGCAACAGCGAGGAAGAAAACCCGGAAATTTGGCGCCGCCTCCCCGGATTCTTCTGGCACGCGCCCGTCATCAAAGCCAAGGGCGGCAGCGAAGTCCTCGCCGTCCATGGCAACCGCCGTGGAAAATTCGGCCCGATCCCACTCCTCGTCACCAAGCCCGCCGGCAGCGGCAAAGTCCTTTTCATGGGCATCGACTCCGCGTGGCGCTGGCGCCGTGGCGTCGAGGATCTCTACCACTACCGCTTCTGGGGCCAAGTCGCACGCTGGATGTCTTATCAGCGCAACATGGCTGCCGGCCAACGCGTCCGCCTCTATTTCAACCCCGAGCGCCCCGAGCCCGGAGCCACCGTCACCCTCAACGCCAATGCCTTCGATCCCAACGGCGCCCCTCTCAAACAAGGCAACGTCGCCGTGGACCTCACCGCTCCCGACGGACGCACCCAGCGCATCGAACTCCAAAAAAATGACAGCGCATGGGGAGCCTTCAGCGGCCGCTTCAAAATCGACCTCCCCGGCGCATGGAAAATCCGGGCCACGGCCACCGGAGCTGAAGACCAAGCCCTTGAAACCACCCTCCTCGCCCAAGGCATCGAAATCGAGAAAACCGGACAACCTGCCCGCCCTGAAGTCCTTGAAGAAATTGCAAAAGTCTCCCGCGGCCGCACCATCCAGCCCTCACAGCTTGCCGAACTCATCAAGGAAATCAAAGCGCTCCCCGCGCCCCGCCCGCTTGAGCACCGCGTCCAACTCGGCTCACACTGGGCCACCCTCGCCACCCTCACAGCCCTACTCGGCACCTTCTGGATCGGCCGGAAATTCAACGGAACTTTCTAAGCGGCCCGGCCCGAATCTCGCGGTCTCTTCCCAATCAGACTTCGATCATCCGCGAAACACGCAGCCGTTCCGCAGTCACAAGAGCGAGAAATTTTGCGTAGTCATGCTCCTTGCTTGAGGACACGAGAAGGTAAGCGTAAGATTGCCAATGCCGCATTTCCTCGAGCGCATTCGTCATGCGCAGCGCAATGGTTTCCGCGCTATCAGTGCCTCGGCCGGACAGGCGCTCGTGCAATTCTTCCTCGCTCGGCGGCATCACGAATAAATCAACAATCGCCCGCTGAATATCCGGCGCCGCGCAGGCACGCACTTGTGCAGCTCCTTGAACATCAATGTCCATGACCACATCCGTGCCAGCTTGGAGCTGCGCAATCACCTCAGACTTCAGCGATCCATACAAATTTCCATGGACGACCGCATGCTCCAGAAAATCATCCGCAGCGAGGCGGTCTTGAAAATCCTCGGGAGTCAGAAAATGGTAATCAAGCCCGTCAACCTCACCCGGGCGTGGCGCCCGGGTGGTGCAGGAGATCGAATAATGAGCCTCCCCAGAACTCGCCAACTGGCGGCAAAGCGTGGTTTTCCCTGACCCTGACGGGCCTGAAACGACTAGAAGAATGCCGGTGCGTGCGGACATGAGTGGCGATTTAGAGAGAATCCCACCCGAGGAATCGAGAAGTTTATTTCGGATTGGTAAATTTCTACGCACGGGGAATTCACAGCACTCGCCATTTCCGTTTGCCGGGCGGATTTTGCGAGTTTACTCAGTGGGGTTGAATCGCTTGTCTCGCCAGCCCCTCGTATTTCATCGCCTTCCCGAAACCATGCTCCATCCAGTGTTCCAAGACTTGATCAAGCCCCAGTGGCGCGCGGTGCTCGCGGAACTCAAAAACTCAGGTGCCATGTCCGTGAGCGATCTCGCGCGCCATGTCGGCGCCAGTTACATGGCCGTGAAGCAACATTGTGAGGAATTGAAAAAATTAGGCTACCTCGACCGCTCACGCGTGCCCAGAACACTCGTCGGCCGACCCGAAATTTACTACAGCCTCAGCCCGAAAGCGGACCTGCTATTTCCTCAAGCTGGAGTCGATTTCACCCTGGAATTGATGGCTGGCCTCAAGAGCCTCAGTGGCGAAAGCATGCCCGAGAAACTGCTTTTCCAATATTTTCAAAAACTCCAAGCCAAGTGGCAGCCAATTCTCGCAAAACTCCCCACAATCGAGGAGAAATTTGAGAAATTAGCCACCCTCCGCGCCAAGGAAGGCTCGCTGATCCGGTGCCGTAAACTCAACGAAATGGGACTCGCTCTGGAGGAAATTCACAATCCCCTCCAACGGATTTTCGAACAATACCCGACCGCGGTCTCGATGGAGCTGCGGATGATCGAAGCCCTCCTCGGCGTGCGACTCAGCCGCAGCGAGATCTCCGGCGGCCGCGGATCACAACCCCGCGTGATGTTCGAACTGACGGCGTCGCCAAGCACGCACTGAGCCTTGGCCGTCGCGAAATTTTCTGAATGAACGCACGGGCCCCATCGTCCCAGACCTAGCTGCGCGGCTCGACCGCGCCAACCACTCCACACGACCATGAAACCAAGCCAACTGATCTCACTCGCCGCGTTAAGCGCCTTTTTCGCTACCGGCTGTGATCGGCAGTCCAACGAAATCGATCGGAAACTCGCCGCGCTTGAAGAACGCAACGCGCAGGCACTGGAACGCCAACGCGAACTGGAACAAGAGCTTGAGGATCAACGCCTCGCCGTGGAGCGTGACGCCATCGAACGCGAGCGGGCGCAGATTGAAGAACAACGAGCAGCGCTGGCTCAGGCCACTGAGGCTGCAAGCGAGGCGCAAAACCTGGAAATCCGCAACCGCGAGGAGGCACTAGCCAGACGCGAAGGCCAATTGGAACAACAACAGGCAAATCTCGGCAATCTGGAATCAAATTTAGAGACTCAGAAATACGAACTCAGCGCCAAAGAGCGAGAACTCGCCGGACGCGAAGCCATCGCCATGGAAGTGGTCGAGCAGCGCCTGCCCGTGGGCGACTACGGCATGTTTTACGATTCTCTATCCAGCTACGGCTCATGGTTTGAAACTTCGGATTACGGCTATGTTTGGCAACCCGTCGTCGTGAGGGATCGCGATTGGAGGCCCTATTCAAGAGGCCGCTGGGCCTGCAGCGACCGCGGCTGGACATGGGTTTCTGAGGAACCATTCGGCTGGGCAACCTATCATTACGGCCGCTGGACGCTGCTGCGCGGGCGCGGTTGGGTCTGGGTCCCCGGCTCGGAATGGGCTCCATCCTGGGTCTCATGGCGCGAGAGCGGCACCCACATCGGCTGGGCTCCTCTCCCTCCCGAGACGCTGGCCTACCGTGAACATTCTTGGAACTCCCGAGTGGATGAACAATTCGGCATCGCCCCGACTTGGTTCAATTTTGTCGAAATCCAATATTTTGGCGGCCCCATTTACAATCACCGCGTTCCCATCACCACCAACATCACGGTGATTCAAAACACGGTCAACATCACCCACATCCACGTCCAAAATCGGCAGGTGATCAGTGGCGGACCCCGCTATCAAAAAATGAGCGAGCGCTTAGGCCGCCCCCTCCCTTATTATAAAATCCAAATGGACCGGCAATTGAAGGGGACCCGCGATGCCGTCTCGATGCGACCCCGGATCCAAGGCGACCGCATGGTCGTTGCCGCACCCAACATGGACGCAGCCTGGAATAGCGGATTGAAGCCAAAACAAATTAAAGGAAAAATCGAGTCGGTCGAGGTCGAGCGCAAAACTCCCATCGCCCCCGAGTTTGCCGAACGCTTCCGCGAAAAACGGAGCGAAGATCGCCAAAAAGCCGAGCAATCGATTGCCGAACTCGGAGGCCGCGAGAAATTTGAACAAGCAAGGACTCAAAAATTGCAGGAAAATCGCCAGAAGCTCGCGATCGAAATGCCCGAAAAAAGCCCGCGCAACCGCGAGAAGAAGGTCCAAGCCACCCAGGAAACTCCGCAAACGTCGGACAGAATTCGCCAAGCGATTGCCGACAAGGTGACCCAAATTGATCCCGCCCCCAAATCGGAAACACAGGACCGCAAACGCAAAGAACTCCGCCCCGACTCACAGGATCGCCCGCCGGGCTCCATGCGCCCAAGCCATCAAGAAGCAAAACCTGAGCCGCCGAAACAGCAACAAACAACTATCGCAAACGCACCGCAGAATCTCCCGGAGGCAACTCCAACCGAGCCTGCAATCGAGCAACCGCAAATCAAACCCGAGGAGCCAAGCAAGAAGAGAGACCAACGCAAGGAACTGAATCAGCGTCCCGAGCGCGAGGAACCGAAGGCCAAGGTAAACCCATTCCAAAAGCCAAAAATCTCGGAACCAACGAGTGACGACGTGGACCAAACCCGAAAACTGGAAATGAAGCGCCAGCAGCAAACGGCTGAGAAGGAGCAAGTCCGCCGCACGCTGCAAGAAGCCCAAGAACGCCAGCAACTGGAAATCAAGCGCCAGCAGCAAACAGCCGAGAAGGAGCAAGCCCGCCGCACGCTGCAAGAAGCCCAAGAACGCCAGCAACTGGAAATCAAGCGTCAGCAACAAACGGCTGAGAAGGAGCAAGCCCGCCGCGCGCAGCAAGAAGCTCAAGAACGCCAGCAACTGGAAATGAAGCGCCAGCAGCAAACAGCCGAGAGGGAGCAAGCCCGCCGCACGCTGCAAGA
>JBEGOB010000392.1:0-13567 GCA_041182265.1 Verrucomicrobiota bacterium
GTCCGCAACAACACCACAAACAACCTCGTCAGCGACAGCGCCTGGACCACGGTCGCGCCAAGCGCATCGGACCGCGCCGTCTGGAACAGCGCCTCCGTCGGCGGCGCCACCACCCTCGGTGGAAATGCATCTTGGCAGGGCATTCTGGTTGGGGCTAGCACTCCGACTTTAGGTCCCTTGTTTACCAACACCGCCAATCCCTCCGCCTTCACCCTCACTCTCGGCTCCGCAGGTATCAATCTGAATAATGGGGCTAACACGAACCGCGGCATCACTTTCGAATCCAATACCAAACTCGAACTTGCGGCCAATCAGACATGGAACCTCGGGCTAAGTTCAGTCTTTCCCACTTCTTCCGCCAACATCGTGGTTAACAGTGTGATTTCGGGCACGGGTTCCCTTGAAGTCACTCGCGATGCCGCGTCAAACAACCTCCTACAACTCAGTGGAGCAAACACTTTTACTGGTGGCTTCACCCTCAATTCCGGAGCCGTCGTCAACATCGGCGTGGCAGCTGTTTTTTCGGCAGGTAACACGACTTCCAGCGCCTTAGGATCCTACAACGGAACCCAGTTCCTAACGATCAACGGTGGGCGCATCAACAGCGGAAATTTCTCCTTCCACGCGCGAGATGCCAAAATCAACGGTGATTTCACCTTCGCCACCACGGGCCGCACGGAGTTCCGAGGGAACTATGATCTGCAAAACGGCACCCGCACGATGACACTCACCCGCAGTGTGACCGCGGCCAACACAGTCATCCAAGGCGGCAATGTTGCGCTACGCTTCAGTTTGGATAACGAAGTCACAAGCTTCAGCAACGGAACCCTACGGCTCGCTGCGGATGCTAGCATCGCCGAGGGGACTTTTGTGCCTGTGATCGCCAACTTCGGCACCGCCTTTACGGCCAATGCGGGCCTAACCCTCGATCCAAGGTCATGTATTCCGCCGGGACCGGAAGCCTCAACGTGGCTTCCGCCGTGCCGAGTGTGACGCTGGAGGCCGGATCCTATTGGAACTTGGCGGAAGGTGCCGCCGTTCGCAATCCACAGGTCAACTCGCTCGCCGGAGCAGGCACCGTCCTGTCTGTGGGCACCGCTACCGCCGGCACCGCATACACTTTGACTATCCGAGGGAACAGCGGCACCGTCTCGAATTTCTCCGGTTCCGTGATCAACTCCGACACCAACACGTTCGCGACTTCGAGTGCCGGCATCGTGGGAGTGACCAAGGAGGGCAGCACCACGCAGATTTTCTCCGGCAGCAATACTTACACCGGCCCCACGATCATCAACGGTGGCGCATTGGTGGTGAATGGCAACATCTCCACCAGCAGCCTAACTACAGTTAATACGGGTGGCACTCTTGGTGGCTCGGGAATCGTGGGTTCAACCTCGGTCATCGGCGGAACATTCGCTCCAGGCAATAGCATTGATGGTATCGGTATTGTAGGTAACCTCACGCTTGGTGCAGACAGTTTCAGCAACTTTGAAATCAGCGCATTGGATAACATATCCGACCTCGCGACTGTCTCCGCAATGCTCAACTTCGGAGGGACTCTCAATGTATCTAATATAGCAGGAGTTCTGACTCTTGGGAATACCTTCAATCTGTTCGACTTCGCCTCCAAGAGTGGCACTTTCAGCACGGTCAATTTGCCGACACTCAATTCCGGGTTGGATTGGAATCAGGAGAATCTTTACACGACCGGCGAGATCTCGGTGATCCCGGAGCCCGGGGCAGCTCTCCTTGGCGGTTTGGGACTGCTCGTTCTCTTGCGCCGCCGCCGCTGATCATGTCCTGATTGCCGACTTGCTTGATTCTAACTACTATTTCGCTCATCCCTGTCATTCATAGGAACAGCGCCTCAACGAGAACACCAACGGCCTAATCCGCCAGTATTTCCCGAAGGGTAGCTACTTTGCAGACCTAAGCGATGAGAAGGTATCATTGGCGCAATACGAACAAGCTTAACTCACGTCCGAGGAGCTGCCTAGACTATGCCACTCCAAATGACATCTTCACCGCGCCATCCCCAATTGCACTGGCCACTTGAATCCGCCCTCTAAAAACAACATCTTCCAAATTTCGCTGAGCCAGCCTCACCAGCGAAGGATATCTCTAGCCGACACCTTCGTTAACCCCAACTCACTCAATTTCGAAAAACTCTGATACTCAGTTCATTCGCGCCAAACTTTCATCTTATAGAAACACTTCTTTTCAGTGGATCGCATCGGAATTTCAATGAGTAACATACCACCGTTGCCCATAAGCACGGGGCTGGTATCCGACCAACTGACAAGGTCGATGGAGCTGGATGCCTGATAGAACTTGCCGAGTCCCGATTGCGGAAAACTAAGGCTGAATTTCATACCGCCATTTCCGTCACTGCCCATCGCGGGCGCGGCCAAGGCACGATCGGCGGCGGTGAGTGGTGCGGAGGGCACAGAACTGACCTGCGTGGAGATGCTGCTTTCAACTCCGTTGTTGAAAATTGCGCGGACAACATAGTGGTAGCGGGTGCCTGCAGTCAGCCCGGTGTCGCTGTAGCTGGTGGTGGTGAGAGTGCCTCCAATCTCGGTGTAGGTCCCGCCGGGGCTTGTCGAGCGTTGGAGCTTGTAACCAGTGGCGCCTGCGACGGCGGTCCAAGTAAGCTTGATTTGAGTTATACTGCTAGGCTCTGAAGCAAGATCGTTAGGAACGGGCGGCAGGGTGATCGAAATCCAGTTCAAATTGAAAAGTGAAGTGCCCAGTGAACTCCCGTTCTCCACGAATTTTAGAAAGAGCGACGCCGAACTATTGGAGGGTGCCAGCGTGGTCTCGAGCGTCTCCCAGATCTGTGAGCCACCAGTCATCGGCACGGCGATGGAGCCGAGCACAGGACCGCTGACGCTTCCCTGCCGGACTTCAATCCGGCTTTCGGCAGTGCCTGCCGGGCGTGCCACGCGGAATCGGATTGTAGAACCAGTTCCCGGCGCGAGATTGTCGAAACGCAGCGAGTCGTTGTGCGAGATGTTAGTCAAGTTTTGGCCGCCACCGGCGTCGCTGCTTGCCTGGGTGACGACACCGGATTGGGCGTCGAAACTTTCCGCCTCGATCTTGGTGTAGGGCTGGTCGATAGGGTTCAAAAGGATTTCATAACAGTAGAGAGAGTTGCCCGCCACGGTGGACCAGACCGAGGTATGGGTCGTGGCGGGAACGCGCTCGCTGAGTCCTTCCAAGTCCAAAGTGGAATTCCATCGCGTGCGTTTGACGGTGGTCTCGGCGAGGCTGCGGTCGGTCGGCGTGATCCGGATAGGCACGCCGCTCGCATTGTTGTTGAGGACCCAGACTGTCATAAGATTCCCGCGGATCAGTGCTGCGGTGGAAGTGAGTTGGGGGGGCTGATTGATATCCAGTGCGTGGCCGTAATTGGAAGTTGTACTGAGCTTGCTGAAGATATGAAACTTCACATTTCGCGTCACACTGGTGCCATTATTCAGGATATAGCAGTGCTGCTGATTGGTGGTGCCGATGGCAAGCCACGAGTTGATGCCGGAGAAGCCCGCCCGGATTGTTTCAAATACATAAGATGCCGTAGGAATCTCGTGGCTTGGGCCACTTCCCATCCAGCCGTGCAGTTCGGTATTCCAAATCTCTTTGCCCGGAAGAATAGTCGTCGCAGCGCTTGCAAAATCCTGAGCAGTGCCTGTCTCGTCGGTGTTGTGAGATGCTGCAATGTCGATGGCGGCTTTCTTGGCGGCGGTATCCGCGCCGTTCAGCCAGGCGACTCCTTGCGCATAGCTCCAAGTCGATGGCGCGATGAGGAGCGGCATGTCGGCGGCATCGAGGTTGGCCACCATGTGGGCCTTGATGTCGCGAATGTGGGTGGCAGTGATAAAATTCCACTCGTTGGTCATATCCATGAAGTCAATTTTGAAGCCATAGGACTTCATTAACTTAACGTAGCGCACGAGATACTCGGCGCATTTTTGCCATTTAAAATTGAAGGAACTCCCGTTGCCAGGATCGCCGGTGATCCAATAGGGATAGGGTTGCCACCGCGTGTTTGTATAGCCGGTGGATTCGTCCAGCGGTCGCGGGCTGGCAAAGAATTTGATATCCGGCTTGGCGGCTTTCATCGCCGTCATCATGGGAATGATCCGGTCGGTGTAGGCGGCGAGATTATAGGAGCCTTCCGTGAGTTCGTATTCACAGTTCATGGCGACTCGGATGTAGTCCACGTCGCAATCGACCATAGACCAGCGAGCGACGGTATCAGTGTTAGCGGTGGGCCCATACCAGAACCACAGCCGTTCGTAATCGAGGCCGTAGCGCATCTTTTGCTTTCGGTCTTTAGAAACAGTTAGTTCGATGGCATTGGGTGTACCGGCAGCAGTGACTTTCAACACCCCATTAGGGCCGGAGTTATCGATGCTGAATGACCAAATATCAGTGTCCACGCCCGGGGCGAAAGCTAAGCCATTGTTGGTGATATCCCCGTTCTCGACCTCCATCACAATCCAAGTGCCTCCGCCAGAGCCGGTCAGATAATATCCGACATCGAGCAGCGAGCCGTTGGCAAAAGTGGCGGAGGTTCCGGTGCTCGCCGAGACACTGTCGTCGATGAAGATCCGGCTCACCCCGCCGTAGTCAATACCCACCTTGAGCGTGGAGCCCGCGTTTTGTTCCCACCGGCTGTCGGTGTCGCCGGTGCTGCTGCCGATGCCGATCTGACTGATGGATGAACCCAGAACGGAAAATTTGCCGGTGCCGCTGCGGGTAGCATCTCCAAGCTTCACTCCGCTGCGGGTGAAAAACGCCCCGCCACGGATCTCGAAAACGCCAGTGCCCGCGTTTACCGCCGCGGTGTTGCCGCCGAGATAGAGCGAGAAGCCCGAGAGGCTGCGGGAAATCCTCAGGCTGCCACCGCTCATGGTGTAGAGACCAGTGGTGGCGGCCGTCCGACCGATTTCCAATTCATTGAAGTTCGCCGCAGTTCCTGTGTGGTTTAGGGTGCCATTAACATGGCTCCCGGTCGTGGTGCTATTCGCACAATTGAAGGTGCCGCCCGAGAGATTGAGCGTTCCACCAAGCAGGCGAAGGGCGTTGAAGTTGGCGCTTGTCCCGTTGCTGAAGACGGCGGTGCCCGACTGAATTGTCGCAATGTCACCCACAGCCGGCGCCACGTCGCTACTCCAGTTCAGTGAATTCTCCCAAGCGCTGTTAGCTGAGCCGTCCCACGTCACCGTTGCAGCACGGCCGGTAATGCAAGCCAAGAGAGTGACAAGCAGAGCTGCGCCTCTCAGCGCGATCATTCGGTTTTCTGAAAAAATCATGGTGTATGGGTGGCAACTGGCAATTTGCCGAGGTTTTAAGTTTGAATCATCGCCGAATTTACAACTTCAACAGCTAGCAACCCGATCATGAATTAAAAGGGGCATTTTTGCGTCATCAGGGGGCAGAAACGGATCACAGCATCAGACTTGATTCCGGCAACTTTGGGTTTCCCAAGCTCAACTGAATACTAAGTAAACTCTATGATACCTCGACGAGATTCATCTCAGACGTGCGTATTGCACCCATTCTCGTTCGAAGTTGCCCAGATGGGCAAGGGCTTGGGTAGCCTCGCGCTCGCGGCTTAGGATCTCCATTATTGGAGCCACAGAAGCAGCAGCCATCAATGCTGTTAGACAAGCCTTTAGCACTCACTCCTTTACCGATGAGCCAGGCGAATCCTGCGAAGCGTGTAGCTGAGGATTAGCCGAGGATGCGGATCGCCTGAAAAGCATCTTCCTCCGTAAGGCCAAGCTTCGGAGCCGTGAACACGCAGCGGTCGTTGTTTAGAATCTCCTCGATGCTCATTTTCTCGTCATCGATCACCACCCACCGGGTCGCGGCAGGATGATCGTCGAGCCAAGCGCGGATTTCCAGACCTCTTTGGTGACGGCGTAGAACAGATGAATCCTGTCGAAGGTCCGGCGTCCCATCGATGGCGAGCGACACCGAGAAACCATGCTCCAGCCATTGCTCATGAAGTCGGTCCACGCAGCGATCCAAGCGCCACGTGGTCGAGAATACCACTTTGGCCGATGGCACTGCTGCGAGGATGAGCTTGAATGCGGCCACACAGCGAGGGGTGAAGACTGGCCCCGTAGTCTCACCTTCCGGGTAAGCGATCAGCACGCCGTCGATGTCGAGAAAGATAATCGGGGTCACCGGTTAGCAGGATCTACTCAAGGAGCACTGCCATCGCTCCAATGGCCATTAAGAACCTCATCCAATGAGCATGAAAGGCCATCGGTAGAACCGGCTCTCCCTTCGGAAGAACCAGATGCAATCAGCCCTCGAATCTTCTTGGGATTCGCAGCCGCATCCTCTTCGTCGCTGACCGGATTGACCCAATTAGGGTCAGGCCACACAAAATCCCCATTAAGGAAGCCACGAGTGCCGCCAAGTGACTCAAAATGAGCAAGCTCCGCCCTGAATTTGAGAGAAACCCATGACACGTTCATATGACTCGCTGCAACCTCCCAAACAAGGCGGTCGCCCCGAACCAAGAGATACCCCCGCTCGCTAGGCCTTCGGTATTCGGCCAGTCGATCCCCCGGCTTGTAAAACGAGCTAAAGTTCCACCACATCGCGTTGGAATCATGCTGTGGCGCTTCCGCCCTGACCTTGTCGATGTCCTCCCACGTGAGAAGCCCGCGAGGAATAAGGCAATAATCCGCAGTAAGGGCATCGATGGGATCTGCTCCGCGCTTTAGAAGGAAATAGGCGGCCGTGAGCGCGTCAGCCATGTCATCGCGATGATGGAGCCGAAATCTTCCCAGTTCCTCGGACAAAGGACAGTTCCAGTATTGGAGACGAAAAGTTCCTTTAAGCTGATTATGCACCGTTTCTCGGAGACTTCGGAAAGGCAGCCAATCTCGATTATCTTCTATGGGGTAGTTTGCCGCCTCCTCGATCAGATCCGGCTCAAGTGTGGCGTCAAGGTAGGCAAAGACCCCGAGAATATGTTTTCCGAGTTCAACAGCAGAAGATTCGCTATTCATGGGACGTTACTGACAGCCACCCTCGCAAATAATGGCATCGTTTGCCTCCGGCTGGCGCTCGCCGAGCGGTTCGTCGAGATCGTCATCGTTTTCGGAAGTCTTGTCAGGTAGCGTTGGCTTGTTAGTGGGATCCATCGCCCGACAGCCTACCCGTCCTGAAGCTTCGGGCGAGTTGAAATTTTATCTCGACCGGATTTTCATCCGTGCGGAGAACGCCGTGATCGAGCGCCAAGCCCCCGGGTATAGATCGGTTTGCCGCCATGTCCTTTTCCGGTAAGGGGGGCGCTTGCCCCGGAATGGATGCCGAAGCCAAATCCTGAATTCGCGCTCGTTCTTGCCCACCTCACGCGCTGCCACAACAGCCTTGGCGAACTCCGGGTATGACTTCATCCGCTTCCAAATGGCCTGCCTAGAAATGTCCACTGAATTTGCAGCCTGCTCAAGGGTGTAGCCTTCTTCGACCCGCAGGAGGACCAGTCGGTAACGCCAGTGCAAGTTCATGCCGGGGAGAATTCCCGAATTTCCGTCCGTCGTCCATCATAGGTGCTCGCGTGATTGACGCTACGGGCACAGAAACTGCCTGCTTGTGCATCGCGTGGAAGATTTCAACGAAGGAGGCGGATATGTGTCGATCACGTGGCCCTCGCACTCGCCCGCGCGATCGGGCGCGGGGGGAACGTAAACCTTTGTGGGGAAAACCACTTTCCGGTTACTTTCCGTTTTTGCTGAACCCTCTAACTTTTATTTCCTATCTAATCCCTTGATTTTCAGGGACTTAGCTGGAGGCGGAGGAGGGAATCGAACCCTCGAATGACGGTTTTGCAAACCATTGCCTTACCACTTGGCTACTCCGCCATTCGCATGGCGCGGGGGCAGTGAGTAGGATGGATGAAAGATGGTGTCAACACTTGGATTTGCCTTTCTCCCGACCAATCCGAGTCAAAGCGCCAAAACCGCCTCCCCGATAACTCGAAATTCACTGTGCATCCCGCTTGCCCAGCGCCGCTGCATCAATACGCTCCACGCATGTCTTCCACTTTCGGCCATATTTTCCGCATCAACACCTTTGGCGAGTCGCACGGTGGCGGCGTGGGTGTCGTCATTGATGGCTGCCCGCCACGAATCCCGGTTTCACAGGAGCAAATTCAGCACGAGCTCGACCGCCGCCGCCCCGGACAATCCGAAATTGTCACCCCACGTAAGGAGGCGGATACCGCAGAAATTCTCTCCGGCATCCAAGACGGCGTCACTCTCGGCTGCCCCATCGCCATCCTCGTTCGCAACACGGATCAGCGGCCCGGTGCTTATGACGAAATGGCTGCAAAATACCGTCCCAGCCATGCCGACTACACCTACGACGCAAAATACGGCATCCGCTCCGCCTCCGGGGGAGGTCGCGCCTCAGCACGTGAGACGATCGGTCGCGTCGCCGCCGCCGCTGTTGCCCGCCAAGTCCTTGACGCCATCCATCCCGGAATCGAAGTCCTCGCCTGGGTGAAATCCATCCAAGATCTCAACGCCAACGTTGACCCCGAGACGATCACCGCAGCCACCATCGAGGCGAACATCGTCCGCACCGGCGACCCCGCGATGGTAGAAACTATGATTGATCGCATCAAAGCGATTCGCGCGGATGGAAATTCCGTCGGTGGCGTGATCGAGTGCGTCATCCGGAATTGTCCAGCCGGTCTTGGCGAACCGATATTCGACAAGCTCGAAGCTGATCTCGCCAAAGCCATGCTCTCACTGCCCGCCACCAAAGGCTTCGAAATCGGCTCAGGCTTCGAGGGCACGCTGCTCACCGGCCGCGAGCACAACGACGCCTTCCGCATGGTCGATGGAAAAGTCCGCACCACCACCAACCGCTCCGGCGGCATTCAGGGCGGTATTTCCAACGGCGAAAACATTCTCTTCCGCGTCGCATTCAAGCCCACCGCCACGATCATGAGCAACCAGGAAACCGTGACCGCCGCCGGCGAAAACACCGAACTCCAAGGCCGCGGCCGCCACGATGCCTGCGTCCTTCCGCGCGCCGTCCCCATCGTCGAGGCCATGGCAACCCTCGTCCTCACCGACCACCTACTGCGCCAGCGGGCGCAAAACTCGCCCCATTGAATCGGATGCGCCGAGCATGAACCTCCGCATCAAAAACCCAGCAGAAAACCCCGATTGCGCTGGCCGCTTGAATCCGCGGATCATTAAAGTTCGACCAATCCGAAATTGCACAATCTGATAGTTTTTCACGCAATCGCGGTGAGTGGCCGAATGACCACCACACTTGGTATTTCACCAGAAAAAGACCAAGAGAAGTCACCCGCTTTCGAGTGACTTCCCTTGAAGTGCATCATTGCTTTGAGCCAGCAGTGACAGCCTCCATCACCCGATCAAGATTGAAGCTGCCGGGCTTCTGGCGCGGCGGAAAGTCTCGAAAACTTTGCAACCATTTTCCCACATAGGCCCCGGCAGGCGCGATGGCGAACATCCGGCCAAGATACCAACCTTGATAGCCCGAGGCATTCTCACTCTGGGCGCGCTCAAATGGATCCATCCTCAAATTAGTTAGGGATGGCGCACGCAGCGGTGTGAAAGGATTCTGCCAGACATCCATTCCCTCGGCGTCCTGCCTTAAAAAGGTCATCTTCCAGTCTTCATAACGCAACGCGGCAACGTTGCCGTCATCCGTCCAGTAGATGAACTCCTTGCGCGGCCACTCGGCCTCACCCTTGAGTGCTGGTGCAAGATCATACCCATCGAGATGCACCTTGTAGCTAGCCTCGCCGATTTTCCGCCCTTTGAGGAGGTCGTCTTTCACGGCGGAATCACCTGCCGCAGCAAGCAGAGTGGTTAGCATATCTTCATGCGCGCCGATCTTGTTGACGATGCTGCCCGCTTGAATCACCCCGGGCCACTTGATAAGCGTCGGAACGCGGTAACCACCTTCCCACTGGGTGTTTTTCTCACCGCGAAACATCGTGGTGCCTCCATCCGGCCATGTGAAAGTTTCCGCACCATTGTCACTGGAATACATAATGATCGTGTTTTCCTCAACGCCCAATTCCTTGAGCTTCTCAAGCAACTGCCCAACGTGACCGTCATGCTCAACCATGCCGTCTGCATAAATACCCAGTCCCGTCTTCCCTGCGGATCCCTCCTTAAGATGCGTGAAAATGTGCATACGCGTCGAGTTCCACCAGACGAAAAACGGCTTATCCGCCTTGCTTGCGCGCTCCATAAAATCGAGAGCCTTCACGTTTACTTCTTCATCCACCGTCTCCATCCGCTTCTTGGTGAGCGGTCCTGTATCCGTTATGCGCCCATCGGCGAAACTATGAATAACTCCACGCGGCCCGAACTTTTTCCTAAACTCCGGATCTTTTGGATAGTCGGGATGCTCTGGCTCCTCCTCCGCATTGAGATGATAGAGATTTCCGAAAAACTCGTCGAACCCGTGCTGGGTCGGTAACATTTCATCACGGTCGCCGAGATGGTTTTTCCCGAACTGCCCGGTCATGTAGCCCTGCGCCTTGAGCAAGGTGGCAATCGTCGGGTCTTCCTTTTTCATGCCCTCGGGAGTCCCCGGCAGGCCGACCTTGGTGAGCCCTGTCCGAATTGGCGACTGCCCCGTGATGAATGCCGCGCGTCCAGCGGTGCAGCTTTGCTGACCATACCAGTCCGTAAACATCGCTCCTTGCTTGGCGATGCTGTCAATGTTCGGAGTTCGATATCCCATCATCCCGTTGTTGTAGGCACTGATATTGAATTGCCCGATATCATCTCCCCAAATAATAAGAATGTTAGGGGGCTTCGCTTGGGCGGAGAAAATCGTGAACGCTAGCCCGACCACTAGCAGCATCATTTGACTCGTTCGTTTCATAAATCTTAACTGTGTTGCAGATGTCAGTCGCCGCCATGGCCCAAGACATCAAAGGGTCACAAAGTAGTCATACACGCTCACGCCCGCAATTGAACGGATGTTCCCCATCCCCATGCCTGCATGCCCTATCCGCGCCTAGTGAGCCGCCCTAGCGGAGACTCAAGCATCGCCTAGAAACGCAGACATCATCCACGCCACATCACCGATGCAGGAAACTCCCGGACAGTTTCGGAAAAGTTGATTTTTCCGCGCACGAATTTCGCGGTTCACATCCGCCGTTCATCAGTCCAACTTGGTTGCCACACCGCACATGCTACCCGAGACCCTTCCCCAACTCAGCCTCGGCGGTGCCGCTCTGGTCATCTTCGCCATCTGCGCAGCGGCGATGCTCGTCAAGGGAGTTGCGCGAATCATCATCGGCACCGGGATCATCGGCTTGAGCGCGTGGATTGGTTTTCTCGTCTGGCAACAGGCTCCCACCCTAGCGCGACAAATCACCGGCCAATCCAATCCTTGGATTCTCTATGGCCTCCCTCTCACCGCGTTTGTCAGCACCATGCTGCTCTGCCGGAAAATCCGCAAATCGCTCGCAAGCCCATTCGGAAATTCCCAAGACGGCGATCAATCGCGGTCCGTGATTGGCACCGCCTTCCGCTTGTGCATCGCCATCATCCCTGCGGCCCTCATTTGGCTAATCGGCGCGGCCTACATCCACCACAGCGGGACGATCGAAGAAGTCCGTGAATTTTCCCAAAAAAATGACCCCGCCACTCTCGCTAAGGACGCAGGGTGGAGTAAGAATTTCAAGTCCGCAGTGGAATCCGCCATTCCACAATCTTGGCTCACCGCCATAAACCCGGACACCGAGCCGACGCGCGTCGCTCTCGCCAAGCTGATCTCCGCCCAAGCACACTCGCCTCTCAAACCCGTCATCGACCCACAAACGGGACGCCCCTACCCGCGCGCCATCATCGTTGACGACCCACAACTCCAAAATCTTGCCCGCACGGGAAAGTTCGACACACTCCTCAAGCACCCGCGACTCACCAAGGCACTCAACGACCCATCCTTGAAGAAACTTCTCAACGACCTGAGTCTCTGACTTTCCCAACCTGAACTCCCAAATTTCTCCATGTCCTACCTCGTCACCATCGGCCTCGAAGTCCACGCCCAGGTTAAAACTCAGACCAAAATGTTCTGCGCTTGCCGCACCTCATTTGGCGATACGCCCAACACGCACAATTGCCCAGTCTGCCTCGGACTTCCCGGCGCACTTCCAGTCCTCAACCAAGCCGCCATCGAGAAAACCTTGCTCACCGGCCTGATGCTCGGCTGCGGCTCACCCGAAATTTCCAAATGGGACCGGAAAAACTATTTCTACCCAGACATGCCGAAGAATTACCAAACCACCCAGATGGATCTCCCCCTCTGCATCGGTGGCGGCGTCCCGCTCTACGAACACTGCTACCCCACCGACGTCCGGAAAAATATCGCAAAACCCGGGAAAATCGTCCGTCTGAACCGCATCCACCTGGAAGAAGACGTCGCAAAATCCACTCACCTCGGAAATTCATCACTCATCGACTTCAACCGCGCCGGCACTCCGCTCATGGAAATCGTCACCGAGCCTGATCTCGAATCCGGCGAGGAGGCCTTCGCTTACCTTCGCTCACTTCAAATGATTCTCCAGCAAGGCGAAGTCGCGGATGCGGACATGGAAAAAGGCCAACTCCGCTGCGACGTAAATATCTCACTCCGCAAAAATGAAGCCGACCCGCTCGGCTCCAAGGTCGAGCTCAAGAACCTCAATTCCATCTCCGCCATCCGCCGCGCGATCCACTTCGAAATCCACCGCCAAACCGAAGAACTCGACCGCGGAATCCCCCAAATCCAATCCACACGCCGCTGGGACGACGATCGCGGCGAGACACAACTCATGCGGACAAAGGAAGATGCGCATGATTACCGCTACTTCTCCTGCCCCGACCTCCTCCCCATCGAAACTGCGCCACTGCTCGCCAAAGTCCGCCCTCTCGTCCCAGAACTCCCGCATGAACTGGCCCGACGTTTTGAAAACGAGCTCGGAGTGACCGCCTACGATGCCTCGGTCCTCTCCTCAGACAAGCACCTCGCCACCTATTTCGAGGCCGTCACCGACCCGCAAATTCCTGGTAAAAAAGTCGCAAATTTCATCATCAACAACCTACTCGGCACGCTGAACGAACATGGAATCGACATTCAAGCCTGCCCGGTAGCCCCCGCAAAACTCCGCGCGCTCCTGCAACTCGTTGAAAATGGGACGCTCGCCGCGAACCAAGCCAAGGAGGTTTTCACCGTCCTCTTCGACGCACCGGAAAGCGAGCCCTCCGCCATCGCGGATTCCCTCGGCTTCAAACCCGCGGAAGCCGGCGAGTTGGAAGGCCTCGTCGACCAGGCCATCGCCAACAACCCAAACGAAGTCGCAGCCATCCAAGCTGGGAACGAAAAACTCCTCAATTTCCTAACCGGCCAAGTGATGAAGTCCGCCGCCACCAAGCCAAACCCCAAACAGGTCACGGATTTGCTGCGCGCACGCCTTCTGTAAATTCTCCCAAGCCTCTCCAACACACGCTCGTTCCATGATTCGCCTGGTCATCGCCTTTGCCGCACTTTGCATCAC
>JBEGOB010000393.1:0-2828 GCA_041182265.1 Verrucomicrobiota bacterium
GGCAATGCCGATGGCAATCTTGATGCTGCTGAGTTGTTGAGGATTCCGCTTGAAAGCCTGCGTGATGAGGATGCCAATGGGGTTTTCGATCGATTGGAGTCCGGCGATGGATTTGCAATCACCGAGGCGGTTCGGCTTGGGAATCAATTTTCGATCACATGGAAATGTTTTCCCGGTCGTGTGTATCAAATTCAAACTTCGTCCAATTTGTTGACCGCTTCGTGGGTGGATGTCCCTACGGCGCAGGTGACTGCGGGCCCTGCGGATTTGGAAGCGACCTATCAAGTCACGCTTGATCCGTCCGAGACGGCGCGATTCTTCCGTGTGGTTTTAAATCCACAATGATTCGATTTTCAAAAAACTCATAAGACCCCTAACTTAATTTTGACACATGTCTGCGCGTTACTTTATTGCCATGATTGGGTTGCTTCCCATGCTTGCATCCAGCGAAGTTATTCTACAATACTTTGAAGCGGACTGGGACGAGATTCATCGGCGAACCCCCGAGATTGCGGAGTTGGGTTATGATGCCTTGTGGATTCCTTCGCCATGCAAGTCGCCGGTTGCAGGGATGAACAAATGGGCCAATGTGGGCTACTCGTTGTATGATCGCTTTGATTTAGGCGACATTCCGCAGCGGGGCACGACTGAGACGAGGTATGGGAATCGTGGTCAACTGCGGCACATGGTGGACCATTTGCATTTTTCAGATTTGAAGGTCTATCCAGATGTCGTCTTCAATCACAATGGCAACGGGCCGAACTTTTTGGAGTATCCGGGAATGAAGCCGAACGATTTCCACGTTTGGTTGGACGCGTCCCAACCGGGCGGTTGGCGGCGTGCGCCGAGGATGACGAACTACGATGATGTGAACAATGGCGGAGGTGGAACTTTCAAGGAAGAGTTGGTTTCATTGATTGATCTCGTGACCGAACCTGATGGGCGTTTTACGAACAATTCACCTTACGCGCCTGAGCCTGCGCCGTTTGTGAGGCATCCAGGGGAGTATGACAAATATCCCTTCCATGCGCCGGGCAGCGTCTTGCCGACTGAGAATGTGAGGCAGATGCTGAATCGTTGGGTGCATTGGTTAGGAAATGCCATGGATTACGATGGTTTCCGTTTGGATGCAGGAAAGCATGTGGTGCGTGAGTTCTACGGGGGACCTGGTGAAACTGGGACCTTTCTGCATGAAGCGCAGTGGAACTATGACGTCCGACGTGGAAATACCTACGACGGGAATGTGCCCGATCTCTATCGCAATGAAATCCGGCGGAAAGACATGTTGATGTTTAATGAAATTTTTGCCGGTGCATCGAGCAGTTTCGATTATTGGAGGAATGGAAATGTAAAAATGCGCTACATCGATTTTCCAGCAAAGCAGCAGATGGTTGGGAGTGCGTTCAGCAATGGCAATCTATCCGTCTTGTCGTCATTAGGCGTGGCGCTGAGTCCGACGGAAGGCGTGTCATTCATTCAGAGCCACGATCAGCCCGGGCCATCGAAAATGGATTTGGCGTATGCGTGGCTGTTGACCAAGGCTGGGATTCCCGTGGTTTATTTTTCGGGCAACAACATCTCACAGGCGGATACAAGTGCCGGGCGGACATGGGTGCTGCCAGGGACGGGAAATGCACTGGGAGATTTCAACAATGTCGTGCCGAATCTTGTCTATATTCACAATCAATTTGCCCGCGGTGGGGAGTGGAATCGCTGGTCAGAAAATGATTTCCATGCGCATGAGCGCTTTGTCGATGGCAATGGAAACTCAGCCCCCGATAGCGGTGAGGGACTTTTGTTAGTTGCGTTGAATGATAGTGGTTCGGCACAGACGCGGACTTTGCAAACTGCGTTCAGCGCGGGGACGGTATTGAAAGACTACACGGGAAATCAGCCGGGGAGTGTGACTGTGAATTCGAGTGGGCAGGTGAGCGTCACGGTTCCTGCGCGTGGTGGCCAGGGTTTTGTTTGCTATGCGCCCCATGTTGCGGAGGGTCCGGCCCTTGGGGAGGCTTTGCGATTCACGCAGGGTGGAGTTGCGGTTGGCACCATGCCGTGGGTCGTTCCGGGTGGCCGTGATGCGGTGGCTAAACCGCGAGATCTCCCACGACTCACGGGGGATTCTGTGGATTTGGAAATTCACTCCACTCCGCCGGTGGGTGGCACGGTGGGCAATGGTTTGATCAAGTGGGGCCAAGGGAGGAATCTCAATGCCTCAGCGGTGGATTTTACGGACACGAGCACGGTCACAGGTGGTTTCGAGCAAGCAAGTTTGGTGAATGGCGTGTGGAAACTAACGGCGGATCTACGCGGCGTTCCTGAAGGCTTGCACACGGTCAAAGGCAGAATTTTCAACAGCCGGTCTGTGGGATTGCCCGCACTCTATCAGACTTTTGCCAAGACCGTGTATGTGGACCGGTCGGGACCGGATTTGGTGATTGAGTCACCCGCGGCTTCAGCGTCAGTCTCCGGAGATGTGGTCGCTGTGATTCGCAATGGAGATCGGACTGCAAGCCGGATTGAATGCCGGGTGGGCAGTGGCGCGTGGTCGGATGCAGTGCAGGTTCAGCGTGGGCTGTGGAAGGCTTTGCTTGCGGGAATCTCCGCTGGCGAGCATCTTCTCGAAGTGCGGGCCACCGAGCGCGATCACGGGAGTGTGCCGCAGACACTTCAGACGTCGCTCGCGAGTCGGGTATTCACGGTCGAGTCGCCCAATCTAACGTTTTCGATCAATCATGCCGATGGTGCGGAGATTCAATTGCCATTCTTCACTACGAGCTTGACGGTTCCAGAAGGGACCACGGGTGAGCAGGTGAAATTGTGGTGGA
>JBEGOB010000394.1:0-4807 GCA_041182265.1 Verrucomicrobiota bacterium
ACTTCAGTATCGCCGGATTCAGCGAAAACACGCCCGGAATCTGGACCCTGGTCGAAGGCCTCAGCACCTGGACGTTTACCACGGGCACCGGTGTTCTCACTCTGGCAATGCCTCCACCGATTCTCACCGAGGTCACCACCACCGGAGCCGCCACCGCCCTCAACCTGGGCACGACTTGGGATGACATCAATGGCATCGATATTGTTCCTAACGCCACGAGCTTTGCCGACTACGTCCCGGTGTTCGACGAGCCAGGAACCTACACCGCGCCGGCCAACAGCGTGTTCACGTGGAAGGGCATGCAGTGCGCGAGCGGTGGCGTTGAGCTCAATCCCGGTAGCGGCGGCAACGCACTCACCGTCCATCTCGGCAGCGCCGGCATTTCCGGCACCCAGTCCATCGCCCGCCTCGGAACTGGACTCACCCTCACTGTAGGTTCCAATCATCAAACCTGGAGTGTCGAACTGCCCAACGTCCAGGCCGCCATCGCAGGTTCCGCCACCATCACCTACAGCCACCCAAGCCGGCTGTGGCTGCGTGGCTCCAACTTCGGCTTCACCGGCATCTGGCGGGCGGATGGCGGGATCATCCATCCCGATACCAACGTCCAGTGGTCCGGCAGTTCAGGTGCTACCGGGCAACTCCTCAACCACGGAACCATCCGCCTCGACAACTCCGGCTACGACCGCATCCGCCTGGAAATGGTGGGCGACGGCAACCTTCAGGGCGGCGGCACCGCATGCGTCCTCAATCGCGGCAGCGGACTCGATACCGGAGCCATCTTCGGCCCTGGAAATCTCACACTCACAGGAACGATCACCCTCAACGGCGATCTCCGCCACACGGGAACCATCGTTCTTGCCGCTCCACCATCAGGCACCTTCGTCACCTTAGGAACCGCATCCAAGCGCAGCTTCTCCCCCGGCGCGAACGGTGTGATCAACTCCATCACCGGCGGGTCTCCGGGCCTCAGCAACCTTCATGCGAACGGAACCATCGCCTTCGATCTATCAGGAGCAACGGTCGCCAACGGCAACTCGTGGACGGTGATCGATCCATCCACCCTCAGCCTCACCTATGGTTCGGATTTCACCGTGGAAGGTTTCACCCTCAACGCCGGCCTCTGGACCCGCACTGCCAGCCAGGCAATCTGGACCTTCAATCCTGCATCGGGAAACCTCAGCGTCGCCGTCGCGAGCGGTGACTATCATGTCAACCCGGTCACCGGCTCCGATTCCAATCCCGGAAGCGCCGCGCAGCCGTTCCGCACCATCGCCCGCGCCGGTAAGGCGGCCCAAGCCGGCGACCTCATCCTCCTCCGCGGCGGCATCTACCGCGAGACCTTCGCGCCTGCCAACTCGGGCCAATCCGGCAATCCCATCATCTTCGCCGGCTATCCCAACGAGAACGTGATCATCAGCGGCTATGATGTCGTCAGCGGCTGGACCCCGGAAGGCAACGGCATCTATCAAGCCCCGGTGGCCTCACCCGCAAAATTCCACGTCCTGATCAACGGCGAATCCGCCATTGAGGCGCGTTGGCCAAACCACAACTCATGGGAAATTCTCGAGTCGCCGCGCGGCACCGTGACCTCCGCCAGCAACAGCGGTGCGGTTCCCGCCGGCCATGACACGATCACGGATACCGCGCTGCCGAGTGACCTGCCCGCCGACTGGCTCAACGGGGCTCGCGTCGCCTACAAGGATTGGTATCGCGACTGGTCCTACGGCGCCAAGAAGGTCACTGCCTTCAACCCGGCCACCAAGTCCATCACTCTGGACGGCATGCTCAACTATTCCGACGCCGGGCAATTCATGTCATCCACCAGCTTCCGCTACGAACTCCAAGGCTCACGCGGCCTGATCGATGTGGACAATGAGTGGGCCTACGACAGCACCACCGGAAAACTCCATCTCAAGCCCCCCGGCGGTGCTGATCCCTCCTCGTTCGTGATCGAATCCCCCGCCCGCGACATCACCGTCAACCTCGCCGGACGCAGTCACATCCGTCTCGAAAATGTCCGCGTCATCGGCGGCAGCATCCGGAGTGATAGCAACACGAACGCTTGCGTCGTCAATGGAATCACCCTGCGCTACGCCACCCGCGTCAGCCTTCTCACCGGCACCGGCAATGAAATCAGCGATAGCGAATTCACCGATAGCCTCGAAGGCTCGGTGGAAGTCACCGGCACCCGCCAGCGCCTTGTGAACAACCGCTTCCATGAAATCAGCGGCCGCCGCCGCATGGCCTACCTTCAGGGCAGCGAGCACCTGGTTGCCTATAACTCGTTTTCACGCTCCTTCGATTCCATCCTGAACCTTTCCACCACCTCGCGCTGCCGAATCGTGCACAATGATTTCAGCGAGGGACCGCTGCGCGTCACTGACATGGGCATGATCTACACGGTCTTCAACGGCGGCATGACTGAAATCGCTTACAACCGCTTCCTGACAGACTATCAGAAAGTAAAACACACCTATGGCATCTATCTGGACAGCGGGGCTTCGTATTATCTAGTCCACCACAATGTCTCCCACATCAATGCCTTCGGCCCGCCGAAGAACGGCCTGCTCGTGTTCAACAACACCACCTACCGCTGGGCGGACTATGGCGACGGGCCGGCCGATCCCTTGAAGCGCCAATCCGAACGCCAGGGAACCGCGACCGATTTCTCCGGCAGCATGTTTCTGAACAACCTGTATGGTTATGGTTATCACCCGGTTCCCGGTCAGCCCTCCGCCCACTATCTGGACAACACTTATGCCAATACCGGCACGGTTTTCAACGATACCAGCGGCCTCCCGCTGGACTCGCTCACACAACCGGAAAACTATGATTTCACCCTCAAAGCCGGTTCCCCCGCCATCGATGCCGGCACTCCGATCAACGGCGTCACCGACGGCTTTTCCGGAACCGCGCCTGACCTGGGTGCCTACGAATCCGGCCAGCCCGCATGGAAGGCCGGGTATGACTTCACTAACAGACCCATCATCACCTACGATTGGCCTGCCGACTTCAGCAGCTCGCGTTATGCGAACCTGCTGCGCAACGGCGGCTTCGACGATCCGCTCAGCAACGCCACCCTCTTCCCATGGACCGCCGAGAGCGGCCAGATTTTCCGTTATCAATCACCCGGCTGGGACTGGCCACCGCAGGATCTCGCCTACCTGCCTTTCGGTTCCATGCGCCTCGGCCGTGGCACCTGCGCTGCGTCGCAGCAAGTGCTCAATGTCGAGGGCGGACGCTCCTATGCGTTCACCCTCTGGGTGAGACCCACCTCGGCGGACCAGACATTTGAAATGGGCGTCCGACTGCCGGATCAATCGGTCGCCAGCACCACCGGCGCGAACTTCTTCGTTGGCACCGAGCGGTGGACCCGCATGTTCGTCAGCTTCACCCTTCCCGCCGGAAACCACACGGTCACAGCATTCGTCCGCAAGACCAGTGCGGATGAGAATTTCGCCTACGTTGATGAAGCGATCCTTTCCGAATCGTTCGAAGACGTGGTGGAGCAACCCGCCACGCTGGGAGCTACAACCTTCGTCGCCAGCGAGGACACCTACACGCAGGCTGGCTCCACTGCTGACTTCTCCGGGGCGAGCACGTTGATCCTGCGCGAGAGCGCTTCGAGCGCAAGAAGGCCCTATTTCAAATTCGATCTATCCGCCCATGCCGGGCGCACCGTCCAACAGGCCATCCTGCATCTCTACGGTGCAGCCGAGGACCGATTGTGGAACGTCGCCGTCCAGGAAGTCACCAGCGATTGGTCAAGCACCGGGTCGAGCCCGATCACGGCGGCGAATCCCCCCGCGCTTGGGGCCACCATCGCCACCTTCCAAGTCCAGGGCTCCACGCGCAATTGGGAACCTCTCTACGTCCCGGTGAACCTCACCGCACACGTGAACACCCGCCTCACTGCAGGCGGACTGGTCAGCCTCTCGTTGGATGACCTCGATAACACCGGTCTGTTTTTCAACGTCACCAGTTCCGAGCTCGTCTCACATACGCCGCCCCACACCGTCAGTTCACCGCGGCTCGACATCATCTTCGCCCCGCCGCCGGTTCCCGCCGGCTTCAGCGTCTCCGGCAGTGTCGCCGCGCCGCTCATGCAGCTCTCGTGGACAGCATCGCCGGATGCGTTGAGCTATGAAATCCGCCGTGCCACCACGACTGGCGGGCCGTTCCAACTCGTCGCCACGATCACCGGCACCTCATGGCAGGACCCCACCGCCGTGACCGGCACCCCGTATTTCTACACGGTCACCGGCATCAATGAAACCGGCTCCGGCCCCGTCTCGCCCGTGCTTGCGGGCACCGTGCTTCCGGTTTCCGAAACCGTCACCACCACCGGAGCCAGCTTCGACATGAGTCAGGGCGGCACCTGGGACGACTTCCTCGGCAACGACATTATTCCTAACAACACCGCCACCGATCTCTTCATTCCAGTATTCGATGTGGCTGGAACATACACCGCACCCGTCGGTAGCGCCTTCCATTGGCGCGGTTTGAAAAGTGATGCCATCGGCACCTTCGAGATCAACCCAAGCACTGCGGGCAATGCCTACACCCTCCACCTCGGCATCGACGGCATCTCCGGCACCCAGAACATCGACCGCCTCGGCACCGGGCTCACCATCAATGCCGGTTCCAACGACCAAGCGTGGAGCGTCGAGCTGTCCAACGTCCAAGCCGCCATCGCGGGTTCCGCCACCATCACCTACAGCCATCCGAGCCGGCTGTGGCTGCGTGGCTCCAACTTCGGTTTCAACGGCATCTGGAAGGCCGATGGCGGGATCATCCATCCCGA
>JBEGOB010000395.1:0-6100 GCA_041182265.1 Verrucomicrobiota bacterium
GGGCGGACTGAGGCCGGAATCCGGCCCTACCGGGTGGGGGTGGAAGAGGGCGAGTCGCATCTGTGGGCGGTGGGCGACGTGGGCGGATGCGAGGTGTTGGTTTTGCGGCTTGCGAATGTGAGGCGAACAGGGGAGTCTTGGGCATGCAGGCGGTCACGGAACGATTGAGAAATTTCCTTCAATATGTCGCGGTGAAGTTGATCGATGATCCAAGTCAGGCGCAGCTGAAGGTTGCGGAACTTGGGCCGGGTCGGCTTCGGTTTAAGTTGGTCCTCGCGCAGGCGGATGTGGCGATGCTGATTGGCCGGAATGGATTCACGGCGTCGGCGATCCGGAGTGTGCTGAAGGCTGCTGCGGCGAAGGAGGGGGTGCTTGTGTCTTTGCAAATTCACTCTCATGAGGAGGAGGCGGAGTTGCTGGCTCGTGGGGATGGAAGTTGCAATTCGATGTCTTAGAGGGTAAATCCTTGGGACTGATGATGCGCGATGATTCTGGATGCCGAGACTTGGAAAATTTTTTGCATGCGCAGATTCCGATCACTCGCGAGATGGGGGTGGCGGTCGAGGAGTCGAGCCAAACGCGCTTGGTGCTGACGGCTCCTTTGGAGTTGAATCACAATCATCTCGGAACGGCATTTGGTGGGAGTTTGAGCGCGATCGCAACGCTCGCCGGTTATGGATTGTTGTGGAATCTGCTGGATGATCCGCGGTTGCACATTGTGATCCGTGAGAGTTCCATGCGTTATCTTCGGCCCGTGAAGGGGGAGATTCGCGCGATTTGTGCTGCGCCTGAGGAGTCGGCGATTTCGTCTTTTAGAACGGCATTGGCGGATCGGGGGAAGGCGCGGATTTCGCTGCGGGTGACGGTGGAAGAGGAGGGGGAAATTTGCATGGACTTCACGGGGGAGTATGTGGCGTTGGGTGAAGGTCGTAAATAGGGGTTGATGTCGGATGCTCAGTTTTGGATGCTTGAGGCCATGGTGAGAAAACAAGGTGTGGTCGTGGTTGGCGGGGGGGCAGCTGGTTTTTTTGGGGCAATTTCAGCGGCGGAGGCTGGCGCGCGTGAGGTTTTGATTTTGGAGAAGGGCTCGGAGTTATTGACCAAAGTGCGGATCTCGGGCGGCGGGCGCTGCAATGTGACGCACGCTTGTTTCGACGTGCGAGAGTTGGTGAAGGGGTATCCGCGCGGCAGTAAAAATTTGATAGGTCCGTTCCATCAGTGGCAGGCGTCGGATACGGTTGAGTGGTTTGGGAAGTATGGGGTTGAGTTAAAAACGGAGGCGGATGGCCGCATGTTTCCGGTGACGGATGACTCGGGAACGGTGATTGAATGCCTGACTCGGGTCGCGCGTGATTTGGGAGTGGTTTGGCGGACTCATGCCGGAGTGGTGGGAGTGCGGAGTGTGGACGAGGGTGGGTTTGTTTTGGAATTGGAGGGCGGCGAGTTGCTTGAGGCGGCCTGTGTTTTGATTGCGACGGGTGGGATCCGGAGTGGTCATGCGAGGCGTCCGGCAGAGGCGATGGGGCATGCGATGGCGGCACCGGTGCCGTCTTTGTTTACATTTAAAATCGAGGATCCGCGGCTCGATGGCTTGCAGGGTGTGTCCGTGCCGAACGCGATGGTTCGGGCTGGGGCGTGGTCGGCGAGTGGTCCGTTGTTAGTGACTCATTGGGGTTTGAGCGGCCCGGCGGCCTTGAAGGTTTCCGCATGGGGAGCCCGGGATTTTGCGGAGTGTGGGTATGAGTTTGAATTGCGCGTGAACTGGGCGTGCGGTGTGAAGGCGGACGAGTTGGCTGAAATTTTAGCCAAGGAACGTCAGTTGCACGGCGCGCGTAAGGTGATGCGTTATAGCGTGGTGGACGGCATCACCAAACGCTTGTGGCAGCGGCTGTGCGCGGCGGCGGGTGTGGGCGAGGATCAGACGTGGTCCACTCTGGGGCGGGATGAGACGCGTCGTTTGATCGGCGAGTTGAGCGATGGTCGTTATGCCGTGCGAGGGAAAAGTTTAAACAAAGATGAGTTCGTCACTTGCGGCGGTGTGCATTTGAAAGACGTCAATTTGAAGACGATGGAAAGCAAGCTGAGTCCCGGGATTTACTTCGCGGGAGAGGTGCTGGATATTGACGGAGTGACGGGTGGTTTTAATTTTCAAGCGGCGTGGACGACAGGTAAGCTCGCAGGTGAGGCTATGGCGGCGAGGGTTCTTACATGACGCGGTCTTTAAGCGGTTCTCCGCTGAGGTGGCGTTGGAAATTGCGGATAAAGTGATGGATGAGAGTGTCAGTTTCGCCACGATGACCGCCGGCGATGTGCGGGGTTATGAAGCAGTTCGGTTCATGGCGCAGTGGGTGGTCGGGTGAGAGGGGTTCCGGGTCTGTGACGTCGAGCCAAGCCCCGGCGAGTCTGCCGGAGCGGAGCGAATCTAGCAGCGCGGATTGATCCACGGTGGTTCCGCGGCCGATGTTGTGGAAGACCGCTCCCGGCTTCATTTCGGCGAGGCGTGCGGCGTTGATGAAATTTTGTGACGCGGGGTTATCAGGCAGGATATTGATGACATGGTCGGCGCTTGCTAGGGCCTTAGGAAGTTCTAGCAAGCTGATGATTGGCACGTCTTCATCGCCGCGGGCCTGGCGGCGGAGTGCGGTGATGTGCATTTCATAGGGGGCGAGTCGTTTCACCAATTCCGTGGCAATTCCGCCGTAGCCGAGGATAACGACGGATTGGCCGTAGAGAGATGTGGAGTCTTGGCGGAGTTGGAGCCATTCCGGTGAGGCGTTTGCGGCGTGGCTTTTGAGAGCTTGGGGGAGGCGTCGTGCATGGGCGAGCATGAACGCGAAAACGTGGTCGGCGCAGGCTTGGGCATAGACGCTCGAGCTGTTGGTGACGATGAGTCCACGCTCGGCGGCCATTGCGCGGAATTCTGGGGTGTCGTAGCGGGTGAATCCAGCGCTGCTGATTTGGATCCATCGGAGATTTTTTGAGCGTCGGATGCTTTCAATGTCGGGTTGGCCGAACGCGATGTGCGCATGTTGGAAGGCAGGGTCCGGCTCGGGAGCGGACAAGACTGACGCCGGGCGATTTTGGGGAACGATGATTTCGTGAGGGGCGACGCTTTCCCGGAGTCTGGTGGCTGCGGCGGGACTCATTTGGGGGTCGGCGAAAATTTTGAATAATTCCATGACTCACGGAGAAGATCGGGTGGGGCGGTGTTTTGCAAATGGAAAGAGTCGAGGGTTGGGATGCTTGAGAGGTGGGTGAAAATCGTCAGTTTGAGGCTTGGCAGTTCCTTGGGGGCGGATTCTTCTTGGGACGTGGACGCGATCCGAATCCGTGGGGCACGGCAGCATAATTTGAGGAATATCGATGTGGATATTCCGCGGGGGAAACTTGTGGTGATCACGGGTCCGAGTGGTTCGGGAAAATCGTCGTTGGCGTTTCATACCCTGTATGCGGAAGGTCAGCGGCGTTACGTCGAGTCCTTGTCGGTGTATGCGCGGCAGTTTTTGGATCAATTGGAGAAGCCAGACGTGGACTCCATTGAGGGCTTGAGTCCGGCGATCGCGATTGAGCAGCGTGGTGGAGGCTTGAATCCGCGTTCGACGGTTGCGACGGCGACGGAGATTTATGATTACTTGCGAGTGCTGTGGGCGGCCGCGGGGATTCCGCATGATCCGGTGACGGGCGAGCGCTTGGAGCGGATGAGTGCGGCGGATATTGTCGAGGTTTTGGCAGGCATGGCTGAGGGGACGAAAGTGGTGCTGTTGGCGCCCTTGCCCAAGGAGGAGTTGGGCGAGCCAGAGCGGCTTTTGGCGGATTTGCGGAGGCAGGGGTATATCCGGGTGCGCGTGGATGGCGAGGTTTTGGAGATCGAAGAGGCGGCTGCGAGGTGGCCGGAGTCTGTGAGTGCGGTGGAGATCGTGGTGGATCGTTTTGTGATTCGGCCCGGGGTCGAGTCGCGCTTGGCGGATTCCGTGGAAACTGCGCTGCGGCTGTGTGGCGCGGAGGCGCGGGCGGCGGTGCAAGAGCCTGCAGTGGATGCGTGGCGGGATCTGGCGTTTCAAACTGCTTATCGAAATCCGCGCACCGGTGTGGTGATTGAGGAACTCTCGCCCAAGCATTTTTCCTTCAATTCGCATCTCGGGGCGTGCGAGGCGTGTGAGGGGCTGGGAACTGAGATTTTCTGCGACGCCGGATTGTTAGGGGAGGGGGAGGACCCGGAAATGACCTTGAAGCGGTATCACGAGGCAAAGTCCGAAATTACGCGGCGGCGCTTGGCGAAGTTCATGGCGCACCGTGCGTGTGGTGCCTGTGGAGGCCGGCGATTGAAGCCGGAATCGCTCGCGGTCAAGATCGAGGGAGCGGGAGGTCAGTGCTTGGGGATTCAGGATTTTTGCGAGTTGGGAGTGGAAGAAGCGCTGCATTGGATCGGTGGATTTCAGCCGGATTCCGCGAAGGCTGAGGTGTGCCGGAGATTGGCGGGCGATGTTGGGAAGCGCTTGGCATTTTTGGTCGAGGTGGGACTGGATTATCTGAGTTTGGCGCGGACGAGTGGGACGCTATCAGGTGGCGAGGCGCAGCGGATTCGCTTAGCCACGCAGTTGGGAGCGGGATTGTCCGGGGTGATCTATGTGTTGGACGAGCCGAGCATTGGTTTGCATGCGGCGGACACGCAGCGCCTGATCGGAGCCTTGCTGCGCTTGCGGGATTTGGGGAATACGGTGGTGGTTGTGGAGCACGATGAGGAGATCATCCGAGCGGCGGATTGCTTGATCGATGTGGGGCCAGGGGCTGGGGTTGCGGGCGGTGAAATTTTAGCGGTCGGTGCACCGGCGACGATTGAGTCACCTACCGGGCGTTGGTTGCGTGGGGAAATCCCGGGATTTTCGATGAGTCCGGCAAGTTTGGAGAGTTCCGGGAGTTTATGGATTCGCGGGGCGCGTGAGCACAACTTGATGAATCTGGATGTGAGGATTCCGCTGGGTCGCTTGGTTTGTTTGAGTGGCCCGAGCGGGAGTGGAAAGTCCACTTTGGCGGACGACATTTTGCGGCGTGCGTTGGCGCGGCATTTCCATGGTTCAGGGGAAATCCCTGGCGCGCATGATGGGATTGACGGGTTCGAGAGCGTCGAGAAATGCGTGGTTGCCGATCAATCGCCGATTGGGCGCAGTCCGCGCTCCAATCCGGCGACATTCACCGGCGTATTTGAGCTGATTCGGGATTTGTTCACCAAGTTGAATTTGTCAAAGCAGCGTGGTTATGGTCCGGGGCGCTTCAGTTTCAATGCGGCGGGCGGGCGATGTGAGCGTTGCCAGGGGAATGGGCGCTTGAAAATCGAGATGCACTTTTTGGCGGATGCTTGGGTGGCTTGTCCGGCCTGTGGTGGGCGGAGATTCAATCGCGAGACCTTGGAGGTGACCTACAAGGGGAAGTCGATCGCGGATGTGCTTGGCTTGTCGGTGAGTGAGGCGCTGGGATTTTTCCGGCCGATCCCGAAAATTCGTCATGTTTTGGAGATTTTAGACGACCTTGGATTGGGGTATTTGGAGCTGGGGCAGGCGGCGAACACGCTTTCGGGTGGGGAGGCGCAGCGGCTCAAGTTGGCGGTCGAGTTGGCGCGTCCGCAGGCACCGCACACCCTGTATTTGTTTGATGAACCGACGACGGGGCTGCATTTTGGCGATGTTGAACGCCTGTTGAGGGCATTTTCGCGCTTGCGTGATGCGGGGCACAGCGTGTTGGTCGTCGAGCACCATTTGGATGTGGTGTGGGCGGCGGACTGGGTAATCGAGTTGGGGCCGGGTGGTGGGACTCACGGCGGACGCTTGGTGGCGCAAGGACCGCCGAGTGAGCTCGCGGCACTTGCGGACTCGCCGACTGGGCGTGCCTTGGCGGTGAATCGGCGGCGTCACGGGGGAAGCGTGTAATTTATCGAGATTCCGGTGGACAATTGTCACGTGGGGCGGTAACCAATCGCCGCCCGACGGGGATTCTTCTCCGTGAAAGCACCTGGCAGAGTAGCTCAGTGGTAGAGCAGAGGACTCATAAGCCTTTGGTCGGCGGTTCAAATCCGCCCTCTGCTACCAGGTGGGTTTTTGGGATT
>JBEGOB010000396.1:0-36005 GCA_041182265.1 Verrucomicrobiota bacterium
AGGCTCGCTGACATGGCAGTGAAACCCTTCAAGTCCTATGAAGAGCAGATTTCCCTTCTGGAGGTGCGCGGTCTTGCGGTTCCTGATCACGCACGAGCGCGGGAGATTCTCAAGCATCATAATTACTTTCGACTTTCAGCCTACCGCTTCCCGTTTCAGGACGGCCCAGATCGATTTTTACCTGGCACCAGCTTTGACGAACTCTGGAATCTCTATTGTTTTGATCGCGGCTTGCGACTGCTGGTGGGAGAAGCCTGCAAGTCCCTGGAAATTGCAGTCCGTGCCCGCTGGGCCTACGTCTTGGGCGAACTCCATGGCGAGTTGGCTTATGAGGATCCCGCCGTATTCAGGATTGTCCAGTGGCACACCCAACATCTCGCCAGTCTCGATGCGGAGATCGCCCGCAGCCACGAGGTGTTTATCCAGCACTATCAGAGACGGCACGGCATGCCACGGCCGCCGATTTGGGCGGCCTGTGAAGTGATGTCCTTCGGCTTGCTGAGTCGCTTCTTCGCCAACATCCGCCAAGCCAAGACACGAAAGCGCATCGCTCGCAGTTACGATCTGAGTGCGGATGGTTTGGAGTCGCTCTTGAAACACGCTTCATATTTACGCAATCTTTGTGCCCACCATTCCCGACTGTGGAACCGGTCATTCACCATCACGGTGTCGTTGCCGTCGGCCCAGCCTCCCGGCATTCTGCACGCGATCCACCGGAACCCTGCCGCCGAGCGTCTCATTTACAACTCCATCGTCCTATTGGGCCATGTCATGGACGTCGTCTCGCCCGCCTCAGACTGGAAGCTCCGTCTCAAGACTCATCTGCTCACCCTCAATCGACCCGATTATTCGGAAATGGGATTTCCCCCCGGTTGGGAAAGCCTGCCATTTTGGAAGTAGTTCTTTTTCCCATGAAAATTCAGTTCAAACACCAAGCCTACCAGGCGGACGCCGTGGAAGCCGTCGCCGATTGTTTCGCCGGGCAGCCGAAAGTCGAAGGCGTGACCTATCGGCTCGATCCCGGCAAGCAGGGAACTCTGCGGCCGCAGTCGGAACTGGATTACGGCACGGAGGCATTCCGCAACGCGGCGCTGCTGCTTGATGAAGTGCAAATCCTGGAAAATATCCAAAAAGTCCAACGCCGCCGGAACTTGCCGCAGTCGAAAGCGCTCGTCGCGACCAAGAGCGCTGCGGTGAATCTCGACGTGGAAATGGAGACCGGCACGGGGAAAACTTATGTTTACATCCGTACAATGTTCGAGCTGAACCGCCGTTATGGCTGGAGCAAATTCATCGTCGTCGTTCCCAGCATCGCCATCCGCGAGGGCATTCAGAAATCGCTGGAAATCACCTCCGAGCATTTTCTCCAGGACTACAGCAAGCGCATCCGGTTTTTCACCTACGACTCGAAGCATCCGCACAAGTTAGAGAGTTTTTCCTCGGACGGCGGCATCAACGTGATGGTCATCAATGTCCAAGCCTTCAACGCCCGCGGAGCCGATGCGCGCAGGATCGACATGGCGCTCGATGATTTTCAATCGCGCAAACCCATCGACGTCATCGCGGCGAACCGACCGATTCTGATTCTCGACGAGCCGCAGAAAATGGAAGGTCCGCAGACGGTCACGTCGCTGATGAAGTTCAAGCCGCTCTTCGTCCTCCGCTACTCGGCGACGCACAAGACGGCGCATAACAAGATCCACCGGCTCGACGCGCTGGATGCTTACAACCAGAAGCTGGTCAAAAAAATCCGCGTCCACGGCATCGCGCAAAAAGGTCTCAGCGGCACCAACCGCTTTCTCTATCTGGAATCGATCGTCATCTCGAAGAAGGCCCCAGTTGCGCGGCTGGAATTTGAAATCAAGGATCAATCCGGCAACATCCGGCGCATCCTCCGCAAGATCGGCCGTGGCGACAATCTCAAGACGCTCTCGAACGGACTCGGCGAATATGACGGTTATGTGGTTTCCGAGATCGACGCTGTGCACAACACCCTCAGTTTCACCAACGGCCAGATGCTTGCCGCCGGCACGGTTTCCGGCGACGTGAATGAAACCACGCTGCGCCGCATTCAAATCCGCGAGACGATCCGCGCACACTTCGACAACGAGCGCCGTTTATTTTCCCAAGGCATCAAGGTGCTCAGCCTGTTCTTCATCGATGAAGTCGCGAAATACCGTCGATACGACGAAAACGGCGAGCAGCCCGGCGAGTATGGTCTCATTTTCGAGGAAGAATACGCGCTTCAACTCAACGAGGAACTGGAGCTCGATGACTCGCCTTATCAGAAATTTCTGAGAGGGATTGAGCCCGCCGCCACTCACAACGGCTATTTTTCCATCGATAAAAAGAGCAAGCGCCTCGTCAACCCGGAGACCAAGAAAAAGGGCGACGAAGCCGGCCTCGCGGATGACGTGGATGCCTACGATCTGATTCTCCGCGACAAGGAAACGCTGCTGTCACTGCCGGAGCCGAAGGATGATGAAACGACGCGCCGCCGGAAACAGGTGCGCTTTATTTTCTCACACTCCGCCCTGCGCGAGGGCTGGGACAACCCGAATGTATTCGTCATCTGCACGCTTAAGCACAGCGACAGCACGGTTTCCCGCCGTCAAGAGGTCGGCCGCGGCATGCGGCTGTGCGTGAACCAGCACGGCGAGCGCATGGACCACCCCGCCACCGCGCATGACATCAATGTTCTAACGGTGGTGGCCAACGAGTCCTACGAGGAATTCGTCAAAGGCCTGCAATCGGACATCCACGACAGCCTTTCCGCCCGCCCGCGCAAGGCAAACGAAGGTTATTTCACTGGAAAAGTGTTAGTGGGAGTCAATGGCGAGGACGACAAGATTCTCACTCCAGAGCTGGCGAAGCAGATCTATCGGTATCTGTTGAAGAACGATTACAGCGACGATCAGGATCACATCACCGACGCCTATCATCTGGCAAAAAAGGACGGCACGCTCGCCGAGTTGCCCGATGAGCTCGCACCGCACGCGCCGCAGGTCTTCCAACTGATCGACTCGGTGTTTTCCGAAGGCGCGCTGCCACAATTCGGCAACAACCGCGCGCCGAAGCGCAACATCCTCAACGAGAATTTTCACAAAAAGGAATTTCAGGACCTCTGGCGCAAGATCAACCACAAGGCCGCCTACACCGTGGCTTTCGAAACCGACGAACTCATCGCCAAGGCAATCAAAACCCTCAACGCTGAGCTGCGTGTCGAGAAGCTGCGGTTCCAGGTCGTGCGCGGTGAACAGGCGGACACCGTCTCGCCCGATGAACTGGCAGCGAGACAAAGTTTCGTCGTGAAAGCGCGCGAATCCGAGTATGGCAGCGGGTCGATCCGCGCCTCCGTGAGTTATGATTTGATCGGCACCATCGCGGAGGCCACGCAGCTCACGCGGCGCACGGTCGCGGCGATTCTCCAGCGCCTGGAGCTGCCGGTTTTCGGCCAGTTCAAATCCAATCCCGAGGCCTTCATTTCCCGCGCCTCCACCCTGATCAAAGAGCAGAAAGCCACGATGATTATCGAGCACCTGTCTTACGATCCCATCGAGGGCAGTTATGATTCCTCCATTTTCACTGCGGTCAAAAATGAAGACGACTTCGGCGTCGCCTTCCCGGCGAAACACCACATTTACGACTACGTTTTCACCGATTCCAAGGTCGAGCGTAAGTTCGCCGAAGAGCTCGACACCAACGCCGAGGTGAAGGTTTATGCGAAGTTGCCAAAGGGATTTTCCATTCCCACGCCCGTTGGTGACTACAATCCGGATTGGGCGATTGCCTTCGACTCCGGCAAGACGCGCCACGTCTTTTTCATCGCAGAAACCAAGGGCAGCATGTCGTCGTTAGAACTCCGCGAGATCGAGAAAGCCCGTATCAACTGCGCCCGCAAATTTTTCGCCAGAATCACCTCCGACGAAGTACGCTACGACGTGGTGAACAGCTACGAAAAGCTGATGGAGTTGGTGAAATGAAGGGTGGCTTGGATGCTTAAGCGAGAATCTCTTTCACGACGCGCGCGGGATCGACGCCGGTGAGGCGTTGGTCGAGGCCTTGGAATTTGTGCGTGAGCATTTCATGGCTGAGACCGAAGCGGTTGAGAATCGTCGCATGAAGATCCCGGATGTGAACGGGGTCTTTGACGATGTTATAACTCATGTCATCCGTCTCGCCATGGACGATTCCAGGCTTCACGCCCGCTCCCGCCATCCAGATGCTGAAGCAGCGCGGGTGGTGGTCACGGCCGTAGTCAGTCTCGGTTAGCTTGCCTTGGCTGTAAACGGTGCGTCCGAACTCGCCGCCCCAGATGACCAAGGTATCTTCTAGCATTCCGCGGCGCTTGAGGTCTTGAATCAGGCCATAACAGCCTTGATCGACGTCTTTGCACTGAGACGCGAGATCGCGTGGGAGATTGCCATGTTGGTCCCAACCGCGGTGGAAAATTTGCACAAAGCGAGTGCCGCGTTCGAGGAGGCGGCGGGCCATCAAAGCGGAGTTGGCAAAGGTGCCGCGCACTTTGCTATCTGCGCCGTAGAGATCGTAGATATGCTCTGGTTCATTCGAGAAATCGACGAGTTCGGGGACGCTGGCCTGCATGCGGAAGGCCATTTCGTATTGTTGGATGCGAGTTTGGATTTCCGGGTCGCCGACGAGTTCGTAAGACTTGCGGTTGAGGTCATTCAGGCCATCCAACATTTTGCGGCGCATTTCGCGAGAGAGGCCGGGTGTGTCTTGCAGGTAGAGAACGGGATCGCCCTTGGAGCGAAGCGCCACGCCGGCGTGCTTGCCAGGCAGGAAGCCCGAGCCCCAAAGCCGGGATGAAATCGCCTGCACGTTCGAGAACGGCGATGTG
Organism: Verrucomicrobiota bacterium; assembly: GCA_041182265.1. GTDB lineage: Bacteria > Verrucomicrobiota > Verrucomicrobiia > Verrucomicrobiales > Akkermansiaceae > Luteolibacter. The sequence goes on from JBEGOB010000396.1 coordinate 4,862, forward strand.
TGAGTGGCGTGCAAAACGACGAAGGTGGGGAGATCTTCGTTCATCGTGCCCAAGCCATAAGAAAGCCATGAGCCGAGCGACGCCTTGCCGGATTGCATGCTGCCGGTGAGGGCAAGTTGGTTAGCGGGCTCATGGTTGATGGCCTCGGTGTGCATCGACTTGATCACGCAGAGATCGTCCACCATGCGTGAGGTCCATGGTAGAAGCTCGCTGACCCAAGTTCCGGATTGGCCGTGTTGGGCGAATTTGAAAATCGAGGGGGCGACAGGGAATGCAGCTTGTCCGGAGGTCATGCCGGTGAGGCGCTGGCCTTGCTCGGCGAGCCAAACTTTGAGGTCTTCCTTGTAGCGTTTGTGCAAGTCTGGCTTGTAGTCGAAAAGATCAAGCTGGGACGGCGCGCCAATGAGCGAGATATAGATCGCACGTTTCGCCTTGGGGGCGAAGTGGCCGAGCGGCGAACCCGGCGAGATCGCTTGGGCACCGAGTGCGCTGCCGCCCATCAACGAGGAAAGCGCGGCCAATCCCAAGCCCGTGCCATTTTTGCGGAAAAACTGGCGGCGGGTGATGCTTCCGTTGTAGTCGAAAAGGTTCATTTGTTTAAGGTCTCGTCGAGGTTGAAAAGTTGGGATGCGACAATCGTCCATGCGGCGACTTCCGCCGGGTCCAAATGAGGCAGAGCTTGGGTCTCGCCGGTGGCAATGATCGACTTCGCGGAACTTGGGTCCGCTTTGAAGGTTTTCAATGCCTCATCCAGCGTTTCCCGCACAATCTTGCGCTCGCTCGCGTCAAAGGCGCGTGATAGATAGAGGGCGGTAGCATGGTCGAGGCGTTTGTCGAAATCCGTGGAGCCCTCGATCAAGCGTTCCGCAAGCCGCCGAGATGCCTCGACGAATTGTGGGTCGTTGAGAGTGACGAAGGCTTGCAGCGGCGTGTTCGTGCGGTCGCGGCGGACACAGAAAATTTCGCGGGTGGGAGCGTTGAGAATTTCCATGGTCGGGTGCGGCGCGGTGCGTTTCCAGAACGTGTAAATCGAGCGCCGGTAAAGGCTTTCCCCGCGGTCTGCGATGTAGCTGCGGGTGTTCGACTGAGGCATGGCGACGGCTTCCCAGATGCCTTCTGGCTGATAGGGGCGGACGGAGGGGCCGCCCATTTTGCTTGAGAGCAGCCCGGATGCGGAGAGCGCGAGGTCGCGGATTTGCTCGGCATCCAAGCGGTAGCGAGGGCCGCGTGTGAGGAGCCGATTGAACGGGTCCTTCTCCAATTTTTCCGCGGAAACGACGCCGGACTGGCGGTAAGTTGCGGAGGAAACGATGGTTTTGAGCATGTGGCGGTAGTTCCACTTGGACTCAACAAACTCGGCGGCCAGCCAATCCAGCAGGCGCGGGTGCGATGGGCGCGCGCCCATGATTCCGAAATCTTCGGTGGTTTCGACGATGCCTGTGCCGAAGAAATAATACCAAGTCCGGTTCATCGTCACCCGTGCGGTGAGCGGGTTGGCGGGGTCCATGAGCCACTGGGCGAGGCCGAGGCGGCTGTTCGGCGCGGATGCGGGCAGCGGCGGCAAAATCGCCAAGGTGCCGGGGCCGACTTTTTCACCCTTGTCCGAGTAAACACCGCGTGTGAGGACGTGAGCGAAGGGTTCTGCCTTTTTCTCCTCCATGACGAGGGAGGCGGAGCCGCGTGATTTGAGCGTGGATTGCTCACTTTTCAGGGCATCCAAGCGCGTTTGAATTTGCCGGAATGGCTCGTCGATGTTGGAGACGAAGTAATTGAAAAGCTCGTCGGTTTGCTCCTTTTTGCGATTTTCCGCAGGGATCGCGAGGATGGTCCGGAGTTGGGCGGATGAGGAAAGTGCGGCGATTTCCTGCACGGGGAGAAGTCTCCGGTAGAAGCGGAAATCTTGAAATGCGACGGACCCTCTCAGGCGCGAGTCGTCGTTGTGCCGCGAGCCGAGGCGCAATGGGACGTCTGTGACGATGTTGCCGCCCACGGAGTTCGGGTCCGAGCCGGCGGCTTGCTTGACGCCGTCCACGTAGATGGAAAGCGCTTGGTGGCCGGGTTTGGTGCCGTCGAAGGTGACCATGACGTGGTGCCATTTGCCATTTTCCAAGGGCTTGGGTCCGACAATTTTATTCGCCGCCTTGTCCCATGAGTCGATGACGTGCGCGCCTGGGCGGCCATCGAACAGAAAGATATCCCAGCCACGGTGGCCGGCTGGTGGATTCATGCGTGCGACGACGGCACCATTCGGCTTGCCCTCCACGCGGATGAAGCCGCCGTAGCTGACTTGGTCGGCGCGTGAAAAGGAGCCGTAGTCCCCGAGATCGATGGGTTGCTCGCTGATGAGCGGGGCCATGCCCATGGCGGCCTCGACGCGCTTGGCGGGGATGGACCACTCGCGCGGCTGTCCATTTGCGGTGCCGCGGATGGGGCCTTCCGTCTCTGCCATGGGCAAATGAAGCGCGAGCGTGGAGTCGATGTCGCGCGTGGGTGCGATGCTTGCGGTGGCCAGCCATTGAGTGAATTCTGGACCGGCTGCGGCTTTGCGAGTGGCCAATTCTTTGCCGACGCGGCCAATTTCCGCCGCCAATTCATTCCAGCGAGTGCGATCTTCTGGCAGCGGAACAAACACGGTGGGTGGGTGCTCGGCGTTGTTTCCATCCAAGGCGCTGATGGGCGTGTTGCGGAAATAGGCGGTCAGCGAGTAGAACTCCTTGGTCGAGATCGGGTCAAACTTGTGGTCGTGACAAGCGGCGCAACCGGTGGTGAGGCCTAGCCAAATCGCGGAAGTGGTTTCGACACGGTCTTTGGCATAAATGGCGTCGTATTCCTCCGCGATGGCCCCGCCCTCACCGGTGGTGGCGAGGCAGCGGTTGAAGCCAGTTGCGACATGTTGGTCAAGAGTGCGTGACGGGAGCAGGTCGCCGGCGATTTGCTCGATGGTGAATTGATCCCAAGGCATGTTGTTGCGGAAGGCTTGGACGACCCAGTCGCGGTAGGGCCAGATGGCGCGGTAGTTGTCGATGTGGATGCCGTGTGTGTCGGCATAGCGAGCGGCGTCCAGCCAGTGGCGTGCGAAATGTTCCGCGCTGGCGGGGGTGGCGAGCATTTCATCCGCGGCCTTGGAAATGGCGGCTTCTGAGTCGGCGGCGAAGGCGGTTTCGAAGGCATCCACAGCCTCGGGCTTGGGTGGGATGCCGGTGAGATCCAAGTGCATCCGGCGGAACAAGCGGCGCGGATTTTCAGGGGGATTTGGCGCGAGGCCGGCGGTGTCGAGTTTCTCGGCGATGAACGAGTCAATCGGACTTTTCGCCCAATTTTTACCGGCCGCAGAGGGCTCGGGCTTTTTGACGGGGACGAATGACCAGTGGGCTTCGTAGGGTGCGCCTTGTTCGACCCATTTTTCAAGGAGGGCGATTTTTTCCGGGTCCAGCGTTTTGTGAGACGCGGGAGGAGGCATGATCGAGTCCGGGTCCGTCTCATGGAGTCGTTTGATCATCAGCGAGTCCTTGGGCTTGCCCTTGATGATGACGGGTTCGCTTTCCTCGCGCACGGCGAAGGCTTCCGCCTCGATGTCGAGACGCAGAGGTTCGGATTTCGGCTCGCGTGTGCCGGAGTCCGGGCCGTGGCAGTGGTAGCAATACTCCGACAGGATGGGCTGGATGTGCTCGTTGAAGGAAATTTCCTCCGGCAGTTTGAAATCGGGAGTCGCCTCGGAAGCCTCACTTGCCGCTTGAGGCGGTGTATCCGGTGTGTTGACGGAAGCTTGCTCGCAGGAGCTCGCCAAAACACAGAGGGAAAGGCTGAGAAATGCTGGAATTCTTAAATTCATCATGAAGTTCTCCGTGGAGGACTCAAAAACGATGGCGCACGGCACAAACTTTCAGGATCCCGCTAAAATTTGATTTCGCGGCATCCTCCAATCGGAGGAGCGGCGAGGCGACTGCAGTCAATGCGGTCAATGCGGTCAGTGCGAAGGCCGACGCGGTCGATGCGAAGATCGACATGCTCGATGCGAGGACCGACCTGCTCATTGCGAGGACCGACGCGCTCATTGCGAGGACCGACCTGCTCATTGCGAAGCCCGACGCGCTCATTACGAAGCCCGACCTGCTCATTGCGAAGCCCAACCTGCTCGATGCGAAGCCCGACGTGCCCGATGCGAAGCCCAACCTGCTCGATGCGAAGACCAACCTGCTCATTACGAAGCCCGACCCGCTCATTGCGCTCCAAGTCTGCGCGCAGTCCATGTGAATTCACCGCCATTCGTTCTGTTTGTGGCACTTTGAATGGGTCTGGCACTTGGAATTCCGGAGTTGCCTTGGCGGTGGGTGATCCACTGGAACTCACTGGTTCATGCCATCATTTCTTCCAAGTCAGCGAAAGTTTCCGGCCTACCCTCGCACAATCCAGAAGGTAAAGATTGATCAGGTTCTGGTAGGGAATCCCGGTCTCCGTGGTGAGCGATTTGAAGTAATCAATGATGTCCGGCTCAAGCCGAATGGTCACAGCCTTCTTGAGACGCTTTGTATATGGGTTCCGCTTGGCCTTTGAAAAGTCGTATTCCGCTTTCATGATTTTTTTCTCCGAGTGTGGTTTCTGCTCGTTCGTTCCGGCTCTTCAGGCCGAGATGATTCTCATGGATGAGCCTGTTTTCCTGAAACAGTGGATCACCACCAGGATTCTCAACTCACCACTCCGACCCATGATGATGAAGCGCTCTTCTTCCTTGGAATGATCCGGATCAGGAATTACCAGCGCGTCTTCATCATAGAACACCGATTTCGCCTCCTCAAAGGTGACGCCGTGCTTTGCGGCATTGCTCGCCGCCTTTTTCGGGTCCCACTCGAAGGAGAGTTCGTCCATGACGATTGAGCAATACAATGTATTGCTGGAATACTCAAGAAATGTTTCGATTTATGGGCTGGAATCCTAGCCGAAATGCTGGCGAAACGACCGTTGAAATGTTCCGTAACCTGTTGATTGTGAGAAAATTTATTCAAGCGAGTGACAAAGTCCATGGGGGCCCCACCGCCCCATCCAAATCCTGTGAAAGGTGCCTTTTTCGGACTCCCACTTTTTACGTCAAAATGGCTAAATTTGGATCGGATGAAGCGGCTTGAAGCTCAGTAGAACATGGGATTTTTGCGGGTCGGCCAGCGTTTTCCGGACGCCAATTCTGTTTGTCTGGCGCTTTGGATTGGGTCGGTGTCATTCGACTTGGTGTAATTTGCGCAATGCTAGCGGGGTGACTTGGTTTTTGACGAGTGGCCTGCGGCGGCGCAGGGTGGGGCGCACATGACAGCGTCTTCCTCACATCCGAACGATCCCTTGCACGGCGTGACTCTTGAAACGGTGCTGCGTGCGGTGGTGGATCGGCATGGCTGGGAGGAAATGAGCCATCGCATCCCGATCCGCTGCTTCATGTTTGATCCAACGATCAAATCCAGTTTAACTTTTTTGCGGAAAAACCCGTGGGCAAGGAAGAAGTTGGAGGATTGGTATGTGTATGATGTGACGCGTGGGTGGATGTGATTTTCCGGCGAATCCAGCGACCTTCGCTGCGTGCGGTGGCTTAGGGTTTCAAAAAAAATCGCCCGGCAGCCGAGACTGACGGGCGATTTTCTGGGTGAGAGTCGGTGGATTAGATGCTGGCTAAGATGCCGTTGAATGTCGCGCTCGGGCGGAGGGCGGCCGCGGCTTTGGCTTCGTCGATGTGGAAGTAGCCACCGATGTCCACGGGTTTGCCTTGGACGGCGAGGAGTTCTGCGACGATGGCGGCCTCGGATGCGGCGAGTTTTTCCGCGACCGGGGTGAATAGGGCTTTCAACTCTGCATCCTCATTTTGGGCGGCGATTTCTTGGGCCCAGTAGAGTGCGAGGTAGAAGTGAGAGCCGCGGTTGTCGATGGTGCCAAGTTTGCGGCCCGGTGAGCGGTCCTGGTCCAGGAAGGTGCCGGTTGCGGCGTCGAGGGTATTTGCAAGAACTTTAGCCCGAGGGAGCTTGAAGGTTTCCGCGATGTGCTCGAAGGATGGCGCAAGGGCGAAAAACTCGCCGAGAGAGTCCCAGCGGAGGTAATTCTCTTGGAGGAATTGTTCGACATGCTTGGGAGCGGAGCCGCCCGCGCCCGTTTCGAAGAGTCCGCCGCCGTTCATGAGTGGAACGATGGAGAGCATTTTCGCGCTGGTGCCGACTTCGAGGATGGGGAAAAGGTCGGTGTTGTAGTCGCGCAGGACGTTGCCTGTGACGGAGATGGTGTCGAGGCCTTGGACGATGCGCTCAAGTGAGAATGTGCAGGCGGCGGCCGGTGGGAGGATGCGGATGTCGAGGCCGGCGGTGTCATGGTCGGCAAGGTAGCGGGTGACCTTGGCGATGATTTGCGCATCGTGCGCGCGGTTCTCATCCAGCCAGAAAACGGCGGGGTCGCCTGAGGCGCGGGCGCGTTTGACGGCGAGTTTGACCCAATCTTGGACGGGGGCATCCTTGGTTTGGCAGGCGCGCCAGATGTCGCCGGCCTCCACGTCATGGGTGAAGAGGACTTGGCCGGAGGCGTCGGTGACGCGGACGCTGCCCGTGGCGGGAATTTCAAAAGTTTTGTTGTGAGAGCCGTATTCTTCCGCGGCTTGTGCCATGAGGCCGACGTTCGGGACGGAGCCCATGGTGCGTGGATCAAGAGCGCCGTTCTTTTTGCAGAAGTCGATGGTGGCTTGGTAGATGCCGGCGTATGAGCTGTCTGGAATGACGGCGAGGGTGTCTTGTTCCTTGCCAGCGGCGTTCCACATTTTCCCTCCGCCACGGATCATGGCGGGCATGGATGCATCCACGATGACGTCGGACGGGACGTGCAGGTTGGTGATGCCTTTGTCGGAATTCACCATGGCGAGGGCGGGGCCGCTTGCGTAGGCGGCTTGGATGTCGGCCTCGATTTCGGCTTTTTTGTCGGCGGGGAGTTTGTCGAGCTTGGCGATGAGGTCGCCAAAGCCGTTTTTGAAATCCACGCCAAGATCCGCGAGCGTGGCGGCGTGGCGGGTGAGGAGGTCTTTGAAGAACACTTCCACGGCCCGGCCGAAGATGATGGGGTCGGAGACTTTCATCATCGTCGCCTTCATGTGCAGCGAGAAGAGCACGCCGTCTGCCTTGGCTTTGGCGATTTGGCTGCCGAGGAAATCGACGAGGGCGGCCTTGCTGAGGAAGGTGGCGTCGAGGATTTCGCCGGCTTTGAGCGGGGTGGATTCCTTGAGGAGGGTGACGCTGCCGTCGCTGCCGATGAACTCGATTTTCACATCGGTGGCTGCGGGCACGGTGACGGATTTTTCATTGGAGAAAAAGTCGCCGTGTCCGTCCATCGAGCCGACCGAGGTTTTCGAGTCAGCGGACCATGCGCCCATCGAGTGTGGGTGCTTGCGAGCGTATTCCTTGACGGCTTTGGGAGCGCGGCGGTCGGAGTTGCCCTCGCGGAGGACGGGGTTGACTGCGGAGCCGAGAACTTTGGCGTAGCGTGCGCGCGTTTGTTTTTCCGCATCAGACTGCGGAGTTTCAGGGAAATTCGGGATTTGGAAGCCTTTCGCCTGGAGTTCGGCGATGGCGGCCTTGAGTTGTGGGATGGAGGCGCTGACGTTGGGGAGCTTGATGATGTTCGCTTCAGGCTTGAGCGTGAGCGCCCCAAGTTCGGCGAGGGCGTCCGGAATTTTTTGATCCTCAGTCAGGCAGTCGGGGAAATTCGCCAAAATGCGGCCAGCGAGCGAAATATCGCGGGTTTCTACGGAAATGCCGGAGTGCTTGGTGAACGCTTGGACGATCGGGAGGAAAGAGTAAGTCGCGAGAGCGGGGGCTTCGTCGGTCTTTGTGTAAATGATGGTTGGGATCTCAGACATAAGCGTAGATTATTAAGTGACGCGCAGTCGTGTAGGGCATTGGCTTGTCAGGGTCAAAAGCAATTGCGTTGCCAAATGATCGAGCTTTGTGAGGTAAGCGGGTCTTGTGAAAACCATTGTGAATAACTTGCGAACGATTGCGGAAATCCTGTCTGTTCGGGTAGGTGGCGCTGGGCAGGTGCGCTGGCGAGGCACGCGGGGCGGGTGCTTGGGTGGATTTGCGCAAGCGCGGGTGATTTGCCATCAACTTTCCTGAATGATTTCTATAAGTTGATTGTTTTGAGCTTATTACGTAGATGCTAAGAATCATTCCCAGTCGCTCACAACTTATTCACAATGGTTTTCCGAAGCCTGTTTCCTTAAGGATCAAGGGCTGCAAGCGGTGAGAAACGAGATCCAAACTGATCCACGAATACCTTGTGAATAACTTGGGGAGAACCCGCTGGAGAGCTAGGGAGAGCGGGCTTGTGGTGGATTCTGACTGGGGTGCGCTTGGTGCGCTTTCTCTTGAGGCACGGCGCGTGTTTGCGCTTTACGCGCGGCTTAGATCCCTTCAGACAAGTGGCTCTGTTGCATGAAAATCATGCACAGCCCGATATTTAATTCATTCAATAAATCCATCATGGACATCCAAATTGCTACGCTTTGCGACTTCGCCGCCGATTATAATGGCAAGCTCGTTATTTCCGGAACTTTCGACACCCTTGCTGCCCGTGCAGTGCCAGTGGTCCATCCCTCGTGCGCCTTGGCGATGCGCTTTTGCTTCACTCCAGAAGATGCCGGCCGCCACAAGCTTTCCATCAACATCATCAACGAAGATGGTGAGTCGCTCGACCCGAACAATATGCCCATCGAGCCTGAGTTCGAGGTGCAACTTCCGAAGAATGTGCCGTTCCTGACGCGGAACATCGTGATGAACCTGCAAGGTCTCCGTTTCGAAGAGGCTGGCATTTACTCGATCGACATTGGTTGCGACGGCGAGATTTTGGTTCGCCTGCCATTGCGGATCGTCCAAGTGACCCAAGGTCCAAACGGCGAAACTCAGATGGCGTAATTGGCGTGCGTGGTGTAATTCAGCGCCATGCAAGTCCAAGCGAAGAGTCATTATACGTGCGCCCTCATCACCGGAGCCTCCTCAGGCTTGGGTGAGGAGTTCGCGCTTCAAATCGCGCCACGAGTCGGGAAACTCGTTCTCGTGGCGCGTCGCGAGGCCTTGCTGCTGAAATTGGCGGACAGGCTGCGTGAGGAAAACCCGGATTTGCGAGTCACGACGCTGGTCGCGGACTTGAGTGAGGCGGCGGATTGTGGCCGCTTGGTGGAAGCCTTGGTGGCGGGGGATCTGTTGCCGGATTTGCTAATCAACAACGCGGGTTTGGGGGATTACGGTGAGTTTGCATCGGCCGAGTGGGGTAAGTTGAGTGCGATGCTGCGGGTGAACATCGAGGCGCTGACTCAATTGTCACACGCGCTGGTGCCGCAAATGGTGAGGCGAGGTGGCGGGGCGATTGTGAATGTGAGTTCGCTGGCGAGCGTGATCCCGATTCCGGATTTTGCGGTGTATGCGGCGACGAAATCATACGTGACGAGTTTTTCTGAAGCGTTGAGGATCGAGCTGCGCGGGCATGGCATCCGGGTGCTTGCGGTGTGCCCCGGGCCAGTGAAGACCGAGTTCGGAAGCGTGGCGCGGCGCGATGAGAACTCGCAGGGAATGCCTGCAAAAAAGTCGTTTTACGTGGCGAAGGCGCAGGTGGTGAGTGAGTCGCTGGATGCCTTGGCGCGCGGGTCGGCGCGGGTTTATCCGGGGGTGAAGACGCAGCTTGCGGCGCGTGGTTTGTTGGCGATGCCTTTGGTGTTGTTGCGCTTCGTGATGGGGTTCCGCCCGCGCAAGTCGTGAGATTTTTGCGAAAAAAAGCCGCCTGGCGACGGGCGCAAGGCGGCTTGATGCAGGAACTTGTGAGCGGGCCGTGAGTTAGGCGCGCTCGCCGATGGGCACGTAATCGCGGAGGGTGGCACCGGTGTAAATTTGGCGTGGGCGGGAAATGCGACTTTCCTTGTCGTCCATCACTTCTTTGTAGTTGGCGACCCAGCCTGGCATGCGGCCGATGGCAAACATCACGGTGAACATGTCCATTGGGATGCCGATGGCGCGCATGATGATGCCGCTGTAGAAATCCACGTTCGGGTAGAGTTTACGCGAGACGAAATACTCGTCGCTGAGGGCGATTTGTTCGAGTTTCTTGGCGATGGCGAGGAGAGGATCGGACTTATTCAATTGAGCGAGCACCTTGTCGCACTGCTCCTTGATGATGACGGCGCGTGGGTCGAAGCTCTTGTAAACGCGGTGGCCGAAGCCCATCAGGCGGCGGTTACCGACCTTGTTTTTGACTTCGTTGAGGAACTTCGTGCCGTCGTCGCCCTCGCGGTGGATTTCCTCGAGCATTTCGAGGACGGCCTGATTCGCGCCGCCGTGGAGCGGTCCCCAGAGTGCGCAAACGCCAGCGGAGGTCGATGCGAACACGTTGGCTTGGCTGGAGGCGACCATGCGGACGGTCGAGGTCGAGCAGTTTTGCTCATGGTCCGCATGGAGCAGGAAGATGAGATCGAGCGCTTTGACGATTTCCGGGTTGAGCGGGTAATCTTCGCCCGGGTGGGAAAACATCATGTGAAGGAAGTTTTCCGTGTAGGTGTAGTTGGTCCGCGGGTAGCTTGGTGGCAGGCCGTGTGCCTTGCGGTAGGAACTGGTGGCAATGGTCCGGACCTGGGAGATGAGACGCGCCGCGTGATTGTCGAAGTGATCTTTGAGTGTGGTGCCGCCGGAATGTTCAGCAGGGTAGGCGGAAGATGCATGGATCATCGCCGAAAGAATCGACATCGGATGAGCGGTTGGAGGGAATGCGTCAAAGTGGAAACGCATGTCTGCGTGAAGCATTTGATGGCGCGTCAGCAGTTGCGAAAAATCCGCAAGTTGCTCAACCGTTGGAAGTTCTCCGTAGATGAGAAGGTAGGCCGTCTCGACGAAAGTGCTCTTTTTCGCGAGTTCTGCGATGTCGTAGCCCCGATATTGAAGGATGCCCTTTTCACCGTCGATGAAGGTGATGGCGCTTTTGCAGGCGCCGGTGTTTCCGTATCCAGGATCGAGCGTGATGCAGCCAGTTTTGCTCCGTAGGGCGCCAATGTCGATGCCGACCTCGCCCTCGGTTCCTGTAATAGTCGGCAGCGCAAGAGGCTTGCCATCAATGATCAATTCCACAGTTCCATTCATGCGGGGCGATCCTAGACTGGTCAGAACCGATAAGGCTAGCTCGCATTGCAGCGAAATTTCGTGAGTTTCACTCGACCGCGTCCGGGTAGGAGCCGAGCAGCTTCACGAGTGAGCAATGTTTCCCCAATTCCGCGAGGGCGTCGGCGACTTTTGCGTCTTCGCAATGGCCGCCCAAGTCCACGTAGAAGATGTATTCCCAGTCTTTGCGCTTGGATGGGCGGGACTCGATTTTGGACATGTTGATGTGAAATTGATCGAAGGCTTGGAGCGCTTTGACCAAGGAACCCGGGCGGTCATGGATGGCAAAGAGGACGGATGTGCGGTCGCTGCCGGTGGGTGGGCAGGGTTTTTCACCGATGACGAGGAAGCGCGTGGTGTTGGTTGCGCGGTCTTGAATGGATTCTTCGAGCAGGGTGAGGCCATACATTTCTGCGGCGAGGGGGCCACCGAGTGCTGCGGCACCTTGGCCGGCTTGGTCGCGTGCGATTTGGGCGGCTTTGGTGGTCGATGAGACTTCGACGAGGTCAGCTTCCGGGAAATTTCTCAAAATCCATGACCGGCATTGGCCGAAAACTTGCGGATGCGAGTAGAGCGTCTTGATTTGCTCACGCGGGATGGACGCCATCAGGCCGTTCTCGATGCGAAGTAAAATTTGCGCGCAAATGTGGAGCGGCGACTCAACGAACAGGTCGAGCGTGTGCGAAACCGCGCCTTCGGTGGAGTTTTCGATGGGGACGACGCCGTAGCTGGCGGCGCGCCGGGCGACTTGATCGAAAACATCGGAGAAATTCGCCTGGGCGGAATAGTTCACCGAGTGGCCGAATTTTTTGATCGCGGCTTGATGAGTCCAAGTGCCTTCCGGTCCGAGGTAAGCGATCGTGAGGTCGTCTTCCAAGGCGAGGGCGGCGGACATGATTTCCCGGTAAATCGCCCGGATTGACTTCTCGGGAAGGCGGCCCTGATTCATTTCCACGAGTCTGCGCAGCAATGATTCCTCACGCTCGGGTGCGTAAATTTGCAGGCCATCGCGTTTCTTGACGACGCCCACTTCGTGGACGAGGTCGGCGCGGCGTGTGAGAAGATCAAGCAGGTCGTGATCGATGCTGTCGATCTGGCGGCGGATGTCGTCGAGATTCACGTAAGGTGTGGGTTAGGCTTCGTTTGAGGATTCGCTGGCGGCAGCCGCGGCGGGGCTGCCGATGGTGCCGAGAGCGAGTTGTTGCTCGGTATCTGCGGCGGCGGGCGGGGGTGTTTGTTCCGGATCTGGCAACTTCACTTTGCGGAGTTCAGAGGCGTTTGGCAGATCGTCGATGGAGCGGATGCCGAAGTGCTCGAAGAACAAGTCGGTTGTTTCGTAAAGCAGCGGGCGGCCCGGGAGTTCGGCGCGTCCGCCGATGCGGATGAGATCGCGGTCCAAGAGTTTTTGGATCATTCCGTCGCACGCCACGCCGCGCACCGCCTCGATGGCGGCTTTGGTGATGGGTTGGCGATAGGCGATGATGGCCAGAGTTTCCATGGCCGGGCCGCTCATGCGCTCGGGCTTGCGGCCGGGGAAAAGCTGGCGGACAAAGTCTCCGTATTCGAGACGCGTGTAGAGTTTCCAGCCCTTTGGCCGCTCGATGAGCGTGAATGCCCGGTTCTGCTCTTGGTAAATTTGGTTCAACTCCGCGATGGCCTCAGCGACCTGCTGGGATGAGGTCGCGGAAAGGGCGCTCAGCCACTCGGGCAAGCTGGGTGTTTCCTTCCCTTCCTCGGTTTCCCGGACCTTGACGTCCTCCGCCTCGGCGACGCGGGCCCGCACCAAACGCGCAATTTCCTCGGAAGGAAGTGGGTTCTGTGAGGCGATGAGAAGGGCTTCTACAATGGCACTGAGCTGCATGACGAGCGCGCAGCTTAGGAGGCCCGCGGCGTATTTCAAGCCTGCTGCCTGAAACCTCGTCGAATGACTTATTTTAGCAGGTGGTGAACTTTCCGCTTGATGGGAAGTGCTTCACGGGCTAACCCACCGCGCTCGTCATCACTCCGATTTGAATTTCGGAGACAATGAGAGCAGACTCTATCACCCGCATCCTCATCTCTGCGCCATGGCCGCGAAGAAACCTACATCCACCCCTGCTCCTGAAACGGAGTCAGCCAAGCCCGCCGTGAAATCTCCGAAATCCGCCACGCCGCGGAAATCCGCCGCTAAGGCGGATGCGGAAGAAGGCTCGTCCGATGGGGCGGATTCTGTGAAAAAAGCGCCGGCTGCCAAGAAACCAGCTCCTGTGAAGTCACGCTCCTCAGTGGTTGACTTCCCGGCCCCACCCGCTCCGGTGAAGCCTCCATTCGTCCCGCCCAAGGCGGCGCCCGCCTTGACGGGTGAGCCAATCCCGCCAGGTAGCAATGGCACGCACAGCCCGGCGTTTGTGCAAAAACAACGCCAGCGCTTGCTCGATCTTCGCGATGATTTGGTCGATGCGGTCTCCGGAATGGCGCGCGACACCATCCGCAATGCCCCCGAGGGCTCAGAAGCTTCCGGCAGCGGCCAGCACCAAGGCGATGCCGGCAGCGACGCGTATGACCGCGACTTTGCTCTCTCCGTCCTCGCGAAGGAACAAGATGCGCTTTACGAAATCGAGCAGGCCCTGCGCCGCATCCAGTCCGGTTCCTACGGCATCTGCGAAATTTCTTCCCGCAAAATTCCTCAGGCTCGTCTTGAGGCCATTCCATTTGCCCGCTTGACCGTTGAATGTCAGGCACAATGGGAGAAAGAATATGGAAACCGCCGCTTCCGTCCATCCAATGAAGTGGGCTTCAGCGGAGGGAAATATGTCGATGATGAAGATTCTGAGTCAGTTTCTCTTGACGAAGACGAAGATTGAAGCAACATCCGCCCCCCAAGTCCTAACTCATGCCACGCGAGATTATCATTCTAGAATGCACCGAAGCGAAAGCCGAGGGCAAGCCGACCTCTCGTTACGTCACCACGCGTAACAAGAAGAGCCTCCGCACCCCGGGACGTCTTGAGAAAGTGAAATTCAATCACTTCCTTAAGCGCCGCACCCTTCACCGCGAACTCCGCTAACAAGCGCCTTCATTCCCATGTCCGAGCCTAAAACCATCCAGCGCCGTATCAATTTCCGTAAGGCGAACCGCATGATGCCGCGTCGCCGGCATGATATTCCTGCGGACCTCGTTGTTGCAACCAACCCAGATCTTCTCACGAAGTTCACGACTGAAACCGGAAAAATTCTTCCGCGCCGTGTCACGGGAGTTTCAGCGAAGCTTCACCGGAAGATCACCAACGCGATCAAGCAATCGCGTGCGATCAACCTGCTTCCTTAATTCTTTCTTGGAGTCGTTCTCTCGGCTCTGAAATTTTCAGAAAAGCCAGTCCGTGAAACCGGACTGGCTTTTTTAGGGTCACCCCCCGGGCATCGATTCCGATTCTTCGATACTTTTGCCTTTGACCACCCCGCCCGACCTCATACAATCTGCTCCGGCGAAAGCCGTTTCCCATGGCAAAAAAAGATTTCACCATTCTCAATAAACTCGGGATCCACGCCCGTCCCGCGGCACAATTTGTGAAGACGGCCAATCGTTTTCGCTCCGATATTTTCGTCGAAAAAGACGGTGAGGAAGTGGACGGGAAAAGCATCATGGGTCTCATGATGTTGGCTGCCGGTCACGGTTCCGTCATTTCCGTAAGCGCCGATGGCGCGGATGCGGACGCGGCGCTTGAAGCGATCGCAGATTTGATCAATCGGAAATTTGAGGAGGATTGAGCCGCTCTCCGGAGCGCATCTTCGAGTCGAAGATCCGCAACTTGCTCATTTTGAGCGGATTCAAGGAGGTAGTAGCTCGTTTCGTGCACGCCAGCACTGACTGGGAGCATGTCAAATACCGCAGTTGAAATCACAGAGTTTTGGGATTTCAGGGATCGGGGATCGGGGATGACTTCTGACTGAATTGAAGACGGGATGTCGCACATGCGCTGGCCGCTGACTGCGTGGGGCTGGAGCGCCTCAGTCTTGGGATGCGGCCTCGCTTTTCGCGGGGAGAGGCAATCTTGGGGTCACCACCAGTTCAATGGCGGCAGTAGCTTTTGCGGGATCAATTCTGGAAGCTGAAATGAAATGAGTGCCGCCGGTCACGATGTAGTCCATGGCGTCAGGGTTGGATTCCTGAATGATTGCATACTGAGGGTGATAGTATGAATCGTGGAGGAGGCTTTGAAATCCAATTCGTGATTTGGAAAGCGTGACCCAGTTTCCCCAAATTTCTTTTTTGCGCAGATCGATCCCATGAAAAGTGCCGTCATCGCGGAAATTGAAAATGGTTCCGTCGTGTGCCAGCCAAGCGCCAATCATCGGATGTTTGGTCTGCGTTTGCTGGGTATCGCACGAGCAAAAGATGAAGGCTGCGAACGCGATGAGGGGAAGGCGCATGCAAAACCATGGCCCGGACGGGCTTTGATGTCCAGAGTGGAACCGGCCCGCCCTGAAAATGAGTGGCTTGCTTGGAGGATTCAGGGAGAGACGGAGGCGACTGATGGTCGTTTCAGCGTATCCCTCGAGTCTTCGGTAGAATCGGCTAGACTTTCATGAGATCCGCCTCCTTGGCGACGGCTGCTTCATCGATTTTTTTCGAGTATTTGTTGGTGAGATCCTGCACTTCCTTTTCGAAGACCTTTTGGCCATCTTCGGTGATGAAGTTTTCCGCTTTCATTTTTTTAGCGGAGTCCATGCCGTCCTTGCGTGCGGCACGGAGCCGGACTTTCGCCTCCTCGGCGAGTTGTTTGATCATTTTCACCATCTCGCGGCGGCGTTCCTCCGAGAGTTCTGGGATGGGGACGCGGATTGAGCGGTCTGCGGCGGCGGGATTGAGGCCGAGTTTGCACTCGCGGATGGCGCGCTCAATGTCCCGTGTGGTGGCAGGATCGAAGGGTTGGACGACGAGCATGCGTGGCTCGGGCGAGTTGATCACCGCTAGGCTTTTGAGTTTGGAGACCGCGCCATAAGCGTGGACGTGGACATCAAGATTCTCGATGAGCGCTGGGCTTGCCTTGCCGGTACGCACACCGGAAAACTCGTGGATGAGGTAGTCCACACACTTGCTCATCGCTTCTTCAACTTCGAAAATGGCTTCTTCCGGGTCCATACAACTTTAGGATTTGAGGGTTATGATGTGAAATTTGAAATCACTCGCCGTGGACGAGTGTGCCGATCGGCTGGCCGCGAAGGGCGTGGGAAAGATTCCCATGAGGCGCGAGGTCAAAAACGATGATTGGCACGTGGTTGTCCATGCAAAGGCTGAAAGCGGTGGCGTCCATGACATTGAGGCGCTGGGAAAGGCACTGCTGGAAGGTAACCGTTTCGTAGCGTTTTGCCTCTGGATTTTTCCTTGGGTCCGAATCGTAAACGCCATCGACTTGGGTTGCCTTGAGGATCACATCGGCCCCCATCTCGCTGGCGCGGAGGGCGGCGGTGGTGTCTGTTGAGAAAAAGGGATTGCCGGTGCCTGCGCCAAAAATCACCACGCGGCCTTCGTCCATTTGGCGCTCGGCTTTGCGACGGATGAAGGTTTCCGCGACGTTTTTCATCTCGATGGCGGACATGACGACGCAAGAGACGCCGTGGTGTTCAAGTGCGCCTTCGAGAGCGAGCGCGTTCATGACGGTGGCAAGCATTCCGACGTAATCTGCGGTGGCGCGGTCCATGCCACGCGCGGATGCACTGGCTCCACGCCAGAAATTCCCTCCGCCAACGACGATGCCAAGCTGGAGTCCGCCCGCGACGGCCTCGCGGATTTCCAAGGCGATGCGATCGACAATTTCCGGGGAAATGTTGTCTTGTGAGCCCGGCCCGCGGAGGGCTTCACCGCTGAGTTTGAGAATGGCGCGTTTGAAAGGGCGGGGGTCTTTAGGTCGGTTGGGCATACGTGATTGGGGCTGCCGGATCAAAGCGGAAAGCGCCCCATGTTGAAAAGGGAAAACACGGATCAGTTTGGCGGCAGCGGCTCACCGATGACGAAATCTGTCCCGAGATCCAGCAGGCTGGCCTTGGCGGCATCGGTTCCAAGGATGCGGAGTGACACTTTGAGCGGCTCGGGCTGGGGGCGTTGATAATCTTCCAAAGTTTTCTTCACCGCCATAATCGCAAGTTTCAGGATTTGGCGGGTGGTGAGATCGACTTCTGGAGGAATCGCCAATTGTGCGACGTCAAGACTGATTGTTAATGACTTATCCGTCATTTCTGCGCGGATGCCGATGTTGCAGAGGACGAGGAGGTTGGTTTCCTTGACGGTGTAGTTTGGGCTGTTGGTCGGCATCGGGTGCGGGCTGCGGACCGCATCGATCAAGGTTTCCGGGAACGCGCCGCTCAGGGCCATGGGGCGTGACATGACCGAGGCTTGGAGGGCATCCCCGACCTCGGAGATCGCCTCGTCTCCATCGGTGGAGTGGAGGCTGAGAGGTTCAAAAATCGGGACGACCATGATGGTTGTGGCGAAGGCGAGAGGTGAGAAAATCGCGGTTGCGAGCCCGGTGAGAGTCCATCGTTTCATGAGGCAAGCGTGCGCTGGGTGGCGTGGGATGGCGAGGGAAAAGGCGTTGTCGCCGACAGTGGCAGTCTCTTTTCTGGACAGGGCGGGAGGCGCGGATCAGGGTGTGGGGACTTTATGCGTATTTCTGACCGCTACATCGGAGCACAGGTGCTTATGGGGACGCTGTATGCGGTGTTGGTGCTGGGTTTGGTGCTGGTTTTGGGGAATTTATTCAAACAGATCCAACCCTTGCTGGTGGATCAGAAAGCGCCCTTGGAGTTGGTGTTTCGTTTCGTGGTGAGCGTGTTGCCGCTGTCGTTGATGTACACGATCCCGTGGGGTTTTTTGTCGGCGGTGCTCTTGGTTTTTGGGCGTTTGTCGGCGCACCAGGAAATCACAAGTTTCCGTGTGGCGGGCTTGAGTTTGGTGCGTTTGGCCGCGCCGGTGTTCGTGATTGGCGCACTGCTTTCGCTGGGGAGTTTGTGGCTGAATCTCAATGTGGTGCCGCATTCCAAGGCCTCATCCAAGCGGTTGATTTACGAGCAGGCCGTGCGTGATCCGGATTCTTTGCTCAAGCCGGGCATCGTCCAAGGTGACTTGAAGGGAAGCGGAACGGACTTGCAGAAAATTTTGATTGAGGGGAAAAGCGGTGATTGGGTGGAGGGTTTCCATTTTTACATGTTGCCGAGGGATGCTGCGGCCGGGGCGAGTCCGACGTATGTGCATGCGGCGCGCGCGGCCTTGGCGCTGGATGCGGAGAATAGCCAACTCCGCGTGAAGTTGGAAAATGCGTATTTTGAGACGCACAACTCGAAGGGTGAACTGGAAACGGTGTTTGCCGGAAACGCCGAACCCTTGGTGATCGACCTGAAAAATCCGCGGGATCGGAAAATGCGGGCCAACGCGATGAGTCAGGAAGAAATTTTGGCGGAAATCGCGGCCAATCCTGAATTGAGCGAGGAGAAGAAAGTTTCCATGCGGATGGAAATCACCAAGCGTTACTCATTTTCCATGGCATGTCTGGCATTTGCATTCGTCGCCGTGCCATTGGGTTTGCAATCCCGCCGGCGCGATACGTCGGGTGGCTTGGTGATCAGTTTGTTGATTGGGACGGGTTATTTTTTGGTGACGATGTTGGCGGATGAGTTCAAGACGGATGCGGGGGCGGCCATGATGTTGTGGGCTCCGAATGTCGCCTGCGTGCTCTTGGGAATTTTCCTTTTCCGGAGGGCTCGGTTTAAATAGTTGCCGCGCGGGTTATGAGAATTCAACGCAAGCTGGTCCGCGCTGCCCGGAATTTTATTCGGGCGGAGCGGGTGGCTGTCGCCCCATTCACCAAGGATCTGAAGAGCTACACGCTCTTCAAGTTCCGGCACGATTCTTGGGCGGCGGCGAATGTGACGGCGCTCGCAGTTGCGCAAAGTCTCGCTTTTGCGGCGATCGCCGGGCTGCCGGTGGTTTATGGAATCATCAGCACTGCGGTCGCGGCGTGTGTGGCGCCTCTGTTCGCGGGCTCGCGGCAAACGATTTTAGGGCCGACGAATGCCACGGCGTTCATGCTGTTCAGCTTTTTTTCGGTGAATCCGGGTTTGACTGAGCGTTTGGGGGAATTGATCCCGCTTTTGGTCTTGATGGTTGGGCTGATGGCGGTGGTGGGTGCCTTGTTCAAGGTGGCGGACTTGTTGCAGTATATCTCACGGAGCGTGCTGGTTGGGTATATTTCCGGGGCTGCGGTTTTGATTGTTGCGAACCAACTCAAGCCGTTTTTAGGGCTGGATGACTGGGTCGGGGGAGAGGAGGCGGCGACTTTTGTGGGCTTGCTGATGTGCTTGGCGCGCGAAATTGAGCATACCCAGTGGGTTTCGCTGTTGATTGGTGGCGGCACTTTGCTCGTGTTTTTCGCGTGTCGGAGGTGGCGTCCTACGTGGCCCGCTTTTGCGGTTTCCTTGGTGATTTCCTCGATCGGATTCGGCTCGCTGATTCATGCGGAGGTTGGGCCTTTTGCGGGGGCGAAGACGTTTGAGACATTTGGCTTCCAGGATTTGATGTTCAAAATGCCGAATTTGGTGCGTTCCGACATTTTTACCGATATTTCCGCGTTGGTAAGCATCGCTTTTGCCATCGCGTTTCTGGCGTCGCTTGAAAACTCGCTGATGGCGAAAACGCTTGCGTCGAAAACGGGGGACCGGGCGGATGTGAACCAGGACATGCTGGCTGTGGGCATGGCGAATTTCGCGACGGCCTTCGCGGGTGGGATGCCAGCTTCCGGGTCTTTGACGCGGTCTATATTGAATCATACTTCCGGGGCGCAAACGCGATTTGCGTCGCTTTTTTCCGGGCTTTTTACGGCGGCGGCAGCGTTGGTGATCGCGGCTTCAGTGGGCTGGGGCGTGCCCTTGATTGACTACGTGCCGAAGTCTGCGCTGGCGGCCTTGGTGATCGTGCTGTCTCTTTCCTTGTTCAATCGCAGGCACATACGCATTTGTCTGCGCTCGACGGGAGGGGATGCGGCGGTGCTGATCACCACCTTCATTGCGACTTTGTTGGTGCCGCTGCATGAGGCGATTTTCATTGGGGTGGGGATATCCATCACGCTGTTTTTGCGGAAGGCGAGTCGGCCCTATTTGATTGAGTATGAATTCAGTGATGCCGGGGAATTGCGGGAAATGGGCGAGAAGCGGCATCGGCCGATTCCAGCGATTTCGATTGTGCATGTGGAGGGCGACCTATTTTTCGGAGCGGCCGAGCTATTTCGGACACAGATTCAGCGGACTGTGACGGATCCTGCGATTCAGGTGATTATTTTGCGATTGAAGAACGCGCGTCATTTGGATGCGACGAGCGTGATGGCGTTGGAGGATTTGGTGCATTTCATGCGGGGGCGCGGTTTGCATTTATTGGTCTCCGGAGCGACGCGGGAAGTGTATCGAGTGCTCAAAAAGTCGGGGATTTTAGTGACTTTGCAAGAAGGCTGCGACCGGCGTGCGGGAGAAAGTAATATTTTTCTCAGCAATCCGCGGAATCCGAATTTATCGACGCGAGCTGCGCTCAAACGTGCGCAGCAGTTGCTTGGCACGCAAAAGGCGGACATCCGGATTTTCTATGATCCGGGCCGGAAGGAGGGACCTGCGTGAAGCGGTGGGTTTTGTGGGGCGTGGTGCTGGCCGTGTTTATTGGGCTGGGCGCTTGGTGGTTTTCCCCGGTGCAGGTGGTGAAGCGGCGGACGGCGTCGTTCCTCAGCATCATCACGCTTGATGCGGGGGCTGGCAGGGCAAGCCGCCAAATGGCGACGTATTCGCTCAACCGGATCTTAGCGAGCGAGGTGCAACTCGACACGCCGACGATTCCTGAGGCGAATGGAAATTTCGAGCGGTCAGAGCTGGAGTCCGGCTTTTCCTGGTTGGCGAATCAGGCGAAGCAAACGCGTTTTGAAATTCAGGAAATCCGGTCTGTGGAGGTGACTGGTGCGACTGCGACGGTTGATTTGCGCTTGGAGGGCCTCGTCGAGTTGCCGCATTACCGGCCGGCGGATGGGATTTACGACGTGATTTTCGAGTGGGTGAAGGGCGAAGACGGTTGGCGCTTGGTGCATGCGACGTGGCAGCAGGGGCAGTGAAATTTCATGGGTTGCCGAGGAAGACAAATTCCTCAGCGATGCGGTTGAGCGAGCGTCGGGCGACGGGCAATACTTCCGCGAGAGTGCCAAGAAGTTGGCGCGAGGCTTCTCCCGGGGCGTGCCGATTGGCAGCAGCTTTGCGAAATGACTCGCGGGCGAAGGATTCGTAAAACCCAAGGTCTGGGCCGCCGATTTTCGCGGCGCGCGAGGTGAGGAAGCCGGGGTAAAGTCCGGTGAGGACTAAAAACTGATTGCCGGCGGCCACTTGCAGGTGAAAGCGAGTTTTCCCGCGTGCCGAGGAAATGATGGTGATGAAGTCTGCGGCGTGCGTGAAGCCGCCGGCGACGTCTTGAAGTGGGTCGGTCTGGTTTGCAGAAAGCCCGCGCGTCATCACTTTTGCAACGTAGTCGGCCAGTTCTGGTTCGTTCAGGTCCGTTTGGAGGAAGGCGTGGCGGACGAGGACGTAGAAGTAGAAACGTGGGGAAACGGAAATCGCGCGAGGGGAGTCCAAGATGCCCCGCAGCACTTCCTTCAGGTCCAGCATCTCGCGCAGGGCTTCTGGGTCACTCCAAAGCTTCTGCAGGTGCGGCTTTTGGTCGGCTCTCGCCAACAGCGAGGCGACGAAGTCAAAGTCCGCCGCGCTGAAGCGATTTGGTTTCAATGAGATCCCTTGATCTAACATGGTGCTTGTTTTAGCAGGTTGCGGGCCGAAATCTCGCGTGAAAATTTGTGGGATTTTGCGCGACTTCGGGCGGCGGGTCGGTGCGGGCTCGCGGCCTTCATGCGGGCGGCAAATCCGGTAAAATTCATAAAAATAATACTTCGGAAATGCGGAATAGATCGCGGGGAATGCTTTGAAACAAAGGGATTTCTCGAGATTTCCGGGAGGCGGTGATTGGGCCGTTTTTTCTTGTTTTTGCAGGGTTTCCGGCTTATTGCGGCCCCCGCCCCAAAGGGGACTTAACACGATGAACATGACCCGGAACCTTAAATCCGTGGCCCTGGCAATCGCCGGCGTCATCCTTATTCCCAGTTGCTCGTCAATTGGGAATGCGAACTCTAAACACCAAAACCGCGCAGCAGATTCTGGCTATGCCGTGAAATCCGTGCAGACGGGCAAGGCCTCTTGGTATTGCGTCCGCTCGAATGCGGGGACACGCACCGCAAGCGGGCAGAAGCTGTCAAATCACGGCTTCACCGCGGCTCACAAGACCTTGCCGATGGGGACGAAGGTCCGCGTGATCAATGAGGCGAATGGCAAGTCCGAGGTGCTGACCATCAATGACCGCGGGCCCTTCACCAAGGGGCGCATCATCGACGTGACCGTGGGTGCGGCCGAGCGACTCGGCTTTGCGAAGCGGGGCGTGGCGACAGTCAAAGTCGAGGTTCTCGGCAAAGTTGCCGCGGATTAGTGCGTAAAACTTCGTTCAAAAGGCCCGGTGCGTCTCGTGTGAGATGGGCCGGGCTTTTTGCATTTCTGGCCTGATGGCTTATTTCAGGAGCCGTTTTTCGACGTCGTCGAGGACGCGTTGGGACGTGAGCATCATGGGGTGGAGGGGGACGGGAAAAGAGATATTTTCCGCGCTCTCCCAGATGGAGGACTCGGGTGGGAGGATGACGAGGTCCATGGGCGTGCGGTATGATGTGAGCTGGACGGCGGCGAGGCGGTGCTCGGTGGCGGCGAGGTTTTTGAGAAACTCGCTGCTTGGGCGCATTTGGCTGACGCCTTTGCTCGGGTAGAGCCAGGCGGCGCGAGTGCCGTGGTGAGGCGAGGAGATCGTGATGAATTTCTGACAGCGCGCGGCCCCGCCGAGGTTTTGTAAATAATGACGGCTAACGAGCCCGCCCATGCTGAAGGCGACGATGTTGAGGGATTGTTGGGTGCCGAAGCTTGCGTCGATGTCGTTTTTGAGGCCGGCGGCGATGGATTCGAGTCCGCCGCGGCCATCGCTCGGTTTGAGGCGGGCGATGTAGCACTCGATGCCGTGTTTTTCGAGACGCTGTTGGAGGGTTTTGAAGTTTGAGCCGTTTTCAAGGAAGCCGTGGACGAGGACGACAGGCTGTGGGCGTGGTGTTTGGCCGAGCGGTGGCTTGGGGCAGCAGGCGCTGCCCGCGAGCCAAGATGCGGCGCAAAATCTCAGGAAATTCCAGTTCATGGGCGATTTTTTAGCCGGGAGGCCAAGTGAGTGGGCGACCACCGAGCAGGTGGATGTGCAGGTGGGGGACGGCTTCTCCACCATCCGGGCCGTTGTTGATGACGAGGCGGAAGCCCGTCTCGGCGATGCCCTCGCTGCGTGCGACGTCGGCGGCGACGAGGAGGAGGTGTCCGAGAACTGCGGCATCCTCCGGGGCGGCGAGGGCCACGCGTGGGATCGGCTTGCGCGGAATGATGAGGATGTGGTGTGGGGCTTGCGGTGAAATATCACGGAAGGCGATGCAGTGGGCGTCTTCGTGGAGGATTTCCGCAGGGATTTCCCGGGCGCAGATTTTTTCAAACAAGGTTTTTTCGGCCATGTGCTTTGGAGCATGTCAGGCTGGCGGAATCTTGCAAGCCGGTGGATTCCGCCATTGGAAAATCTGCGGACGTGTGTGAAATTTCCGACATGGAACTCGCCGAAGTCACGTGCCCCACCTGTTTTGAGGTTTTCGAAGTCGCAGTGCCACATCCGGACGAGATGCCGACGGAGGTGGACTACGATTGTGAAATTTGCTGCCGCCCGATGCTGATTATTTTCACGCAGGATGAAGTTTACGCGCAGGGCCTCGCGGATTGAGGCCCTGTGCTGCGGCGGCTTGCAGCGGATTTTTCCACTTCAGAGCGCATTGGCGCGTTCCAAGGCTGCGGCGACGAAGCCGGCAAAGAGCGGGTGCGGGTGGTTCGGCTTGGATTGGAATTCCGGGTGGAATTGCGCACCAATGTAGAACGGGTGGTCGGGGAGTTCGACGATTTCAACCAAGCCTTCTGCGGCGGAGACTGAGGAGATGACGAGCCCGCATTCTTGCAGTTGTTCTTGGTAGTCCGAGTTGAACTCGTAGCGGTGGCGATGGCGCTCGTGAATCCGGTCCACATTGCCGTAGAGGTCTGCGGCTTTGGTGCCGGTGAAAAGAATGGACTCGCTGGAGCCGAGTCGCATCGTTGCGCCCATGTCTTCGATGCCTTGTTGTTCTTCTTGAAGGCAGATGACTGGGTGCTTGGCGGCTTTGTTGAATTCCGTGGAATTCGCGTCCTTCAGACCGCAGACATTCCGTGCGAACTCGATGGTGGCGATTTGCATGCCGAGACAGATGCCGAAATACGGGATTTTCTGCTCACGCGCGTATTGGGCGGCGAGGACTTTTCCCTCGATGCCTCGGTCGCCAAAACCGCCGGGGACGAGAATTCCGTCCACATCTCCAATCACGGCTTTCGCGCCGTGATCTTCGATGGCCTCGGCTTCCACGCGGATGATTTGGACCTTGGTGTCGTGGTGGGCACCGGCGTGGATCAGGGATTCATAAATGGATTTATAGGCGTCTTGGAGTTCGATGTATTTTCCAGCGACGGCGATGGTGACCTTGTGCTTGGGGTGGATGACGCGCTGCACAAAGCGTTCCCAATCCTCAAGGGCGGGTGACGGGGTGTGGCCAAGGCCGATTTTATCGACCACGAGGCGGTCGATTTTATCGCGGCGGAGGTCGAGTGGGCACTCGTAGATGGTGTGTGCCACGTCCCGGAAGGCGACGACGTTCTTGCGCTCGACGTTGCAGAACATGGCGATTTTCTTGCGGTTGTCCTCGTCGAGATCCGCCTCAGTGCGGCAGATGATGATGTCCGGTTGGATGCCGAGCTCGCGGAGTTTGGCAACGGATTGCTGGGTGGGCTTGGTTTTTACCTCGCCGGCTGCTTTGATGTAGGGGAGCAGTGTGACGTGGATGAAGCAGACGTTTTCCTTGCCGACTTCGAGTGCGAATTGGCGCAAGGCTTCGATGAAAAGCAGGCCTTCCATGTCGCCGACGGTGCCGCCGATTTCGGTGATGAGGACGTCCGTTTGTGGATTGTCCTCGGTGACTTTGTGCATGCGGGACTTAATTTCATCCGTCACGTGCGGGATGAATTGGACGGTTTTCCCCAGATAGTCGCCACGGCGCTCCTTTTTGATGACTGAGTCGAAAACTTGGCCGGACGTGAGGTTATTCATGCGCGAGAGCACGCCGGAGGTGAAGCGCTCGTAGTGGCCGAGGTCGAGGTCAGTCTCGGCACCGTCGTCGAGGACGTAAACTTCGCCATGCTGGTAGGGCGACATTGTGCCGGGATCGACATTCAAATAGGGGTCAAATTTCTGCATCAGCGTGGTCAAGCCGCGATGCTCAAGGAGAGTGCCGATGGATGCGGCAGCGAGGCCTTTGCCAAGTGAGGAAACGACGCCGCCGGTGACGAAAATGTATTTCATGGAAGTGATGATTGAGCAGGGATCAGTGGGCTGAGGAAGCGAGGAGACGTTCGATCTCGTGAGCTTGTTCTAGGGTATCGACGCCGGGGGACGTGTCAGAAGTGAGAATGACGTGGATGCTGGCTCCGTTTTCGAGGGCGCGGAGTTGTTCGAGCGATTCGGCTTTTTCGAGTGGCGAGGGTGGCCACGTGATGAAGCGGTCCAAAAAGCTGCGCTGGTATGCGTAAATTCCCTTGTGGCGGAGAACGGGCAGGCCATCCACGGGATTGCGGAAAAACGGCAGGGGTGAGCGTGAAAAATACAGGGCGCGGCCATCCAGGGCGACGGCGACTTTCACCACGTTTGGATCTTGGACGGCGGGATCTGCGGGATCCATTGGGTTGGCGGCGGTGGCCATGTCGAGCGAGGAGTCGGCAGCCATCACGGCGGCAAGTTCATCAATCAATGCCGGGTCAATGAGCGGTTCGTCGCCTTGGATATTGATGATGTGAGTCGCTTGGGGGACGGCCATTGCCGCCTCGGCGATCCGGTCGGTGCCTGTTGGGTGGTCGGGTGAGGTGAGGACCGCCTTGCCACCAAAGGCGCTGACGGCCTCGTAAATCCGCCGATCATCGGTGGCGACGATGATTTCATCCAGGCGCGTGCAGGCTTGGCAGCGCTCCCAAACGTGCTGAATTAATGGTTTGCCAGCGATGATGTGGAGCGGTTTTCCCGGGAATCTCGTGGATCCCCAGCGAGCTGGAAGCACTCCGAGGATGTAGGTGGCAGTGGTGGATTGGGTCACGCTTGGCAAAGGTTGGGCGAGGGTATGGCAGGGTCAAGCCAGCGGACAAGAGCGGTTTCGGAAAAAGATTTTCTTGGGACGCGCGGTGCTCGAAATTTGGTGTTTCATGGATTCTCTCCGGGCTTGTCGCGACTGGGGCATTGCTTTTGAATCAGCGCATGACTCGCCCCGATGACCGCCAAGCCGACCAACTCCGCCCGATTTCCTTTGTTCCGAATGTGGCTCCGTATGCCACTGGCTCAGTGCTGGTCTCCTTCGGCGATACGCGGGTGATTTGCTCGGCGACGATTGAGGACGACGTTCCGCGCTGGATGCGCGCGCAGCGTGTGGAAGGTGGCTGGCTGACTGCGGAGTATTCGATGCTTCCCTACTCGACGCTCGATCGCAAACCGCGCGATATTTCACGGGGGAAACTCGATGGGCGCTCGTCGGAAATTCAACGTTTGATCGGTCGTGCGTTGCGCGCGTGTGTGGATTTGAAAAAAATCGGCCAGCGGACGGTGTGGATTGATTGCGATGTGCTGCAGGCGGATGGCGGGACACGCACGGCCTCAATCACGGGCGGTTGTGTGGCGATGGCGATTGCGTTTAATAAGTTGTTTGCAGAGGGAAAATTGAAGCAGTTTCCGATCAAGAAGCTCGTCGCGGCCGTGTCTGCTGGGGTTTATGAAGGTGTGCCGGTTTTGGATTTGAACTACCCGGAGGACAAGGCGGCTTCGGTGGACTTCAACGTCGTGATGACGGAGACCGGTGAATTTGTGGAGGTGCAGGGCAGTGGTGAAGAGGCGGTTTTCTCGGCGGAGGAGATGACTGCGATGCTCGAGCTTTCGCGCAAGGGGATCGCGGAGATCATTTCGTTGCAGAAAATGGCGATTTTGACGGCGGACCGTGCTGCGCCTGCGGATTTGGCGTCGTTGACGGCTGCGTTTAGCCGGAAATTCTGAGTTACGAGCATTTCCCTTGGCGAAATCCGTCGGGCGGACTAGAACGCCCGCGCCATGACCCGCTCATCCATCGAAGCCGCCGCGAAGGTTTACATCGTCGCCCTGATTTTTGTGTTTATCTGGACGGTGTATAAAGTTCTCTTGCAGATCGGCTTGGTTTAAGCACTTAGGCGCTTATTTCCAATTGACTGCAATTTCTGCGATGCGGCCGCTCTTGTCGTCGTATTTGAGGATTCCGTGTTCGAGTGCGTATTCGTGAACGCATTTGGTGACTTTGACATCGAAGGCGCAGTATTCGGCAATTTTCCGTAAGGGTGCAAAGTCTCCGGATTTTTTGTGTTCCTGCCACCAGCGCAGCGCGTCCAAGCCGTCGGCGGTTTTACCTGTGCCGAGTGATGCGGAGGCCACGGAGTCGAGTTTCAGCCGGAAGCCGACGAGAGTTTCTAGTTCGAGCATCATGTCGAGATTGAGTGTTTGCTCGGCAAGGGTGTGGAAAACGTATGGCTGGAGGACGGGGTAGTCGAACTGCATGTGATTCCAGCCGACGACGAGGTCCGCTTTGACGAGTTCTTCGCCAAGTTTCTCCATTTCGTTTTCGGCGTAAATTTCGTAGGTTCCGCGGGCGGTGCTGTAAGTGACGCCCACGGAGACGCCCATTTTTGATTTGTTTGAGAATCCACCGACGTCGCCGAAGCTGCGTTGGGTTTCCAGATCGAAATAGACGATGTTTTTTCCTGCCACGGGTTTTTCTTAAGGGGTGAAGAGGATGGCCTGCAAGCGTGGTTTGCGTGTGGGGTTGAAGACTCGCGGGTCATGGCGCGGTGAAATGGTGTGCGGAGGGCATTGCATCCGGCGCGCTTGCGGTCCAAGGTGCCCCGCAACGTCACTTCCATGTCTGACTCGATCCGCGCTGATAAATGGCTGTGGGCAACGCGTTTTTTTAAGACGCGCGCGCTCGCGGCGGATGCTTGCGCGTGCGGAAAGGTGCGGCGGAGGGGGCTGGCGGTGAAGGCCGCGGCGGGCATCCACGTGGGGGATTTGCTGGAAGTTCCCTTCGCTGAGGGACCGGGATTTCGCGAAATTTCCGTGAAGGCAGTGATTGATACTCGGGTCGGTGCTCCCGAGGCGCAGGCGTGTTATGAGGATCTGACACGGCCAGAGGTGCATGAGAAATTGAGGCTGTGGCTGGCGGCGAAGCGGGAGGCTGCGAAGGGGCGGCCAACGAAGCGCGATCGCCGGGAGATTGATAAGATTCACGGCTTCTGGGACCCGTGAGAAGACCCCGGACCGCCGCAAGTTGCGACGGCACGGGGCCTTGGCTTTGCTTTCGAGGGGGAAAATTATTCAGCTTCTGGTTCCTCGGGGGGCGCATCTCCCTCTTCACGGGGTGGGCGCGTGCCGTCGGGTTTTTCTTGAGGCGGCGGTCCATGTGGGTGGAGTTCTTTTGGGGAGAGTTCACCGTTTTCGTCTTTATCGAGTTCTTTGAGAGATTCCGGTGCGTTTTCAAGTTCCTCGGCGGAGAGCGTGCCGTCCCCGTCGGTATCAAGGACTTCAATGACGGGAGGTTTGCGATGCGGTGGCTTTTTCGCATCGTCTGGGGGATTTACCGGCGGCACACGGAGTTCTTCCATGGTGATTTTTCCATCTCTGTCTTCGTCAAGGCGCTCGATGGCATCTGCTGCGCGCCTCACTTCCTTGCGGGAAAGTTCGCCATCGCCGTCAGTATCGAGGGCCGCTGCGAGCGTGGGTGCCGCGGCTTGCATGGGGGCTTGGCGCGGTGGCGGGCCGGGTCGTCCGTTGGGTTTTTGGGCCAAGGCAGCGGTGGCGACGATGAGAAGAATGAGCGAAGAAAGATGGCGAATTTTCATAAAATTGAGGATTGGGATGGATCGGGCTTGGAGGGCCCCCCCGTTGGGCGGGGGCTTGAATGTGGCGGCAAATGCGCCGGCGAATTAAGCGCTTGGCGGAGTTTTTGGCTTTCCTGGAAGGAGCTCCTTGCGGGAGATCGTGCCGTCCGCATCGCGGTCGAGAATTAGCAATGAGCCTGGGGCAGCCTCAATTTCCTCGGCGGAAATGGCACCGTCGCGGTCGAGATCGAGGGCGACAAGGACGCGAGGATGAGGGGCTTTGGTCGAGGGTGGAGGTGGGAGTTTCTCGCCAGCCTTGGATTTGGGGGGCTTGGGTGAGATCTCCTTACGGCTCAGGGCACCGTCGCCGTCTTTGTCTAGGGCGATCAAGGCGTTCGACGCATTGGCGATTTCGTCCACGGAGAATTCGTGATCGCGGTTGGTATCGATAGCGATTTCTACGCGATGTGGAGGAGCCTTGGGTGGCTTGGGTGCGGCGGCTTGGGCGCTTGTGATCCCGGCAAGGGCTGCGAGTATTACGTAGGCGTGGTTAATTTTCATGGTTTTAGGCTTGGATTTTTTTGGTTTTGGAGAGTCCCAGCGGGAACTGTGTGTAGCAAAACGAATTCATGTGAAGTCCGTGTGTGGAATTTGGAGAAAATTGTAAAAGTTTGGTAAAACGCAGCGACGCACGTCTGCTTGTTAAGTTTCTGTAAAACCAGTGGGCAGTTGGAGGAGGAACCTGCTAATAAGGATGCGGAAGCTATGAAAATCCAAACACTCCCCCAACTTCTCGTGATTGATGATGACCGCAAGCTTGCTGGTTTGATCCGTGATTATCTCACGCCCTTGGGGTATGAAGTCACCCTTCGCCATAATGGGCCGGATGGCTTGGCGGAGGCTTTGGCCACTTCTTATGAGGCGGTCATTCTAGACGTTATGATGCCGGGGATGGATGGCTTCGCGGTGCTTCGTGAGTTGCGCAAAAAATCGGATGTTCCGGTACTCATGCTGACTGCGCTCGGCGAGGAGGCGGACCGGATTGTCGGCTTGGAAATTGGTGCGGATGACTACCTTCCAAAGACGTTCTCATCCAGAGAGTTGTTAGCCCGATTGCGAGCAGTGACACGGCGTGCGCGTGTTCAGCCTGTTGAGGAAGCAGCGCTTGAGTATGTGGCGGGACCGCTGCGTCTTTGTGAGGAAACACATACCGCTGTTTTATCTGCCAACCTACTTGACCTCACCGGAATCGAATTTGCCATTTTAGCTTCGTTAATGAAGTCGAAAGGGCGTGTAAAGTCACGGGAGCGATTGATCGAGGAGGTATCGGATCGGCGCTTTGATGTCTTTGATCGTTCGATCGATGTGCATGTATCGTCACTGCGCAAAAAACTTGGGGATGATGCGAAGAGTCCACGTTTTATTCAGACCATCCGTGGGATTGGTTATTCATTGCGGGAAGTCGGGCATTCAGATCATTTCGAGGCATGAGGGCATATATTCACCGATCTTTGTTAGCCAAGGTGATGGCGTGGCTATTGCTTCATTTGGTGATTTTGACGTTAGGCTTTTTTCTGTTTGTAAAATGGCAGTTAGGATTTGGTTTGGACTCGTTGTTAAGTGGCTCTGCTGGTGATCGCTTACGGGCGTTTGGTGAGATTGTCCGAGCAGAGATGATGCAATACCCAAGGGAGAGCTGGAATGAGGCGGTCAAGCCATTGGCGGATCGAAAGCATGTGATTGCGGCAATTTATGATGTAGGAGATTCCAAGAGTTTTCCTGCAGAAATCCCTTCAAATATTCGCGAGCGTGCGAAGATCGCACTCCCGCCACAAGCGCCGCCAAGAAACAATCCGCCTCCGGGAC
>JBEGOB010000397.1:0-3436 GCA_041182265.1 Verrucomicrobiota bacterium
GAAATGTATGAGGCGGGCACCTTGCTCGACGTCGCAAACCGCGCGGAAAAGCGCGGACTGATTGACTCCGTGGACTGGTTGCGTGAACTCAAAGACACTCGCAACCGGATTTCCCATGACTACGCGGGAGACCGCCTCCCCGAAATTTTCTCTTACTGTCGTCAGGAACTTCCCGAATTATTGATGACGTGCAAACGCATCAGGGAATACGGCGACCGTCTTATCCCCCTTCCAGAATAAGCCCGGAGGGCGCACCCGGCCTCGGCGAGCCCACTTCATCCGACGCTGGAGGACCGGCACCACCGAATCGGTGCTCACTCACACGAATCACCGAAACACCTCCTCAATTTCCCCCAACTTGACTTTCTCAACTCAAAAATCGACAGTCGTTGCATGGATAGGATGATCTGCAATCACTCACAAACCATCGCAAGTCTTTGCCGGAAATATGGAGTGCAGAGATTGGAGGCATTTGGCTCCGTTGTCCGCGGTGATTTCGGCCTGCAATCCGACGTCGACCTATTAGCGAATTTCGCGAGAACAACCGAACCTGGCTACTCAGATCGCTACCTCGATTTTGCTGAATCCTTGGAAGCCTTACTCGGACGTAAAGTGGATCTTTTAACGCCAGGCGCGATTCGCAACCCTCGCTTCGCGGATACCATCAAACGCGAAGCCGTTTCAATCTATGAATCCACGGACGATCAAGCGGCTTGAGGATGCGATCGAAGCCTGTCATCGGGTTCAAAATTTCCTGAGGGGTATCTCTCTATCCACGTTTGTTCGTTCAGATCTCTCTTGCGGTCTGCGGCTGAGCGAAAGTGATAGATCATCGGCGAGGCCTGAAATCTGGCATCTCAAGAAGACGACTCGCTTAAAAGCATCATTCCTGATTTGCCACGCATCGTAGGCATGCGCAACCGCATCATTCATGGTTACAACTCCGTCGATCCAAAACTTGTCTGGGATCTAGTGAAGAGTAAAATTCCATCGTTATTAGCACAACTGGAACAGGCCTGCGACGGCCAAAAGTAACACGTTGCACGGACATCCTGTCCTGTGAGAACTCTTCATCCTCATCCCTTCCGACTTCCGACTTCCGACTTTCTTCCATGCCTCCGCTGTCACCGCATCTTTTCTGGGACGTCCGGGCTGAGGAAATCGACTTCGAGACACACGGGGCATGGCTGGCCCGGCGCGTTCTGGAATATGGCGACTGGCCGGACTGGCAGGCATTGGTCCGCTACTATGGAAAAGACCGCTTGGCAGAAATCGTCACCAGCATCCGCTCCCTTCAACCCCGCGCCCTTGCATTCTGCCGGGTCTGGTTCGATTTGCCCACCTCCGCCTTTCGATGCTCCACACCTCCGCAGTTCCTCTGAATCTTCTCAGGGTCCTGTCCGACTTGCAGGCGAAAACCACTGCCGCAGGCTTCGGGTTGGCCGGTGGAACTTCACTGGCCCTTCGACTCGGACATCGGCTTTCCATCGACCTCGACTTTTTCACCACCACACCCTTCGAGCCGGCCAGCTTGGCACATCAACTTGGTGCGGGTCCTGAATCCATCACAGGGCAGGCCGAAGGAACCCTCCAGCTTTTCATCGATGGCGTCAAAGTTGAGTTTCTCAAACATGGTTACCCCAAGCTCGCCGACGACGACCTCATCCAAGGAATTCAACTATGGTCACTCCCAGACGTGGCTGCCATGAAACTCAATGCCGTCTCCAACCGCGGCAGCAAAAAAGATTTCTACGATCTTGCCACTTTGCTCAATCACTTCTCAC
This sequence comes from Verrucomicrobiota bacterium, assembly GCA_041182265.1. Lineage (GTDB taxonomy): Bacteria > Verrucomicrobiota > Verrucomicrobiia > Verrucomicrobiales > Akkermansiaceae > Luteolibacter. Next base: position 1,785 of record JBEGOB010000397.1, read on the forward strand.
TCCAAGACCTGATTGGCCACTATCAGGCGAAATACCGCCCCGCCAGTCTCATGATGGTCATCCGCAGTCTCGCCTGGTTTGATGACGCCGACGCCGAGCCCGATCCCGTATCACTCCGCCACGAGACATGGCCATCCGTGGTGGCCAAAATCTCATCCGCCATCCGCACTCTCAGCTAGCAACTATGGAGAAGGGGTTTGCAACCCCGCCTCGGCGCGCCCACTTCATCCGACGCGGTGAGGAACCGGCGCTGCCGGGTGTGGGCTACCACCCACCAGTCACGGCGGACCGAGCCGGATCCGCCCTACCTTCCGCATTCCGCATTCCGACTTCGCCTGCTTTCGCGCTGCCTCCCTTTGACATCCCCTGCAAATCCTCTATAATTTTAATTCATGAATCCTAACCGTGACCAAATCCCGCAGACCTTGGGATTTTTAGCGGAAGATCCGGATTTACAGCTCGCCGTGGCTTTTGGCTCAACTGTAAACGGCAGCCATCGCCCGGACAGCGACATTGATGTTGCCGTCTATGCCCGCCATACAATGGATCGTCTCAAACGGCAAAAGCTCTCCGATTCGATCGCGGAAGCGACCGGAAGAACGGTTGACCTAATCGACCTGCGCAATACGGACGGCGCACTCTTGCGGCGGATTCTCCACACGGGCCAGGTCATTTTCTCCAAAGACCCCTCCACGCTCGGAATCCTGTCCGAGCGCCTACTGGACTGGCAGGAGAATTTCGAACCGCAACTCAACCAGCTGCTGGCCGCACGGCTGCTCCGCTTCACCTCGCCACTCCATGGATCGTGATATCATCATGCGAAAACTCGATTCGCTGGCCAGATGTGTCCGGCGGATCGAGGAGAAAAGGCCGGCGACACTGGATGAACTGCTTAAGGACGTCGACATCCAGGATATCCTCAGCATCAATCTCGAACGGGCCGTTCAGGTGTCGGTTGACATTGGCGCCCACGTGATCGCCGATCTATCCGTCCCTCCGCCAAGGACCATGGGAGATGTTTTTGCCGTTTTAACTGCGGAGAAACTGATCCCTGAGGAAAGCGGCCTGGCGCTCCGGAGAGCCGTCGGCTTTCGGAACCTTTCCGTTCATGCATACGATCAAGTGGATTGGGAGCGGGTGTTCGACATTGTTCATCAGCGTCTGGATGATTTCCGTAAGTTTGCCGATGCCATCGCCCACATCGTGAGCGACTGAAAAGGTAAGGCACTCGGGCGCACCCGGCCCCGGCACGCCCACTTTATCAGACGCAGGAGGACCGGCACAGCCGGATCTGTGCTAACCGCACACGAACCACGGCCAACCGAAACACCCTTTTTCACTCCACCTTCCACCTCCTCTATTGCCAACTCTCCTCACGGACCATAATTTCAATTCATGAAAACAGAACCAAAAGATCTTGCCCGAGACCTCAGGAACTTATGGCCTGTCTTTTTTCGTCCGGTAGGGCGCGATCCGGCCCGGTCCGCCGTAACTACCTTCTTCCGCCGGAGGCTACTCTTCCTCTTCCCCCACCACCGGATAGAGGTAGGAACGGCGCATTGAGTTGCGCCGCTCCCCCCTCCGAACCGTGCTTGCAGATCTCCCGCACACGGCTCTCCAGTCAGTGGTTTGCTCCTTGTCGGAGACTGGTG
>JBEGOB010000398.1:0-4669 GCA_041182265.1 Verrucomicrobiota bacterium
TGACTGCGTCCGAAGCGGATATCGAAAGTCCTACGGTCGGGGAACTGACAGACAGTGCTGGAAATAGCACGCCGATGACATTCAGTTTGGCTTCTGCTGGTGTATGGTCGGATTTTAATGAGCAGCTCACTCCCTATGGACGTCTGTATAATTCATTCGCCTACAATGATGCAGGCACGCCAAATATCAGTGTAAGCGTGGGATCGATTCCTTATGCGAGTTATGATGTCTATGTTTACGTGGGAGCCGACTACAATGGTCGCACTGGATTGGTGACGAGCGGGTCCACATCCTACTCGTTCACGAGCGGTTCAAATACGACGGGCGGTTTGAGTGATTACGTCGAAACCACGAGTGCTGACGGTTTCCCTGTTGCAAACTATGCTGTTTTCCGTAACCAAAGTGGTGGGACCTTCACGTTCGACGTGGTTCGCGGAAACGGCAATGTCGGCCTATTTGGAATCCAGGTGGTGAGCGCCTCTTCAAGTCCCACCTATGCCGCATGGGCATCCACTCATGCCGGTGGTCAAGCCTCGGGGCTTGATTTCGACGGAGATGGTGTTAGCAATGGCATTGAGTATTTCATGGGCGCGACGGGAAGTGGTTTCACTGCCACTCCACAGCCGGTGAACAATGTCATCACGTGGCCTAAGAATCCAGATGCGATTGCGACCTATGTTGTGCAAACTTCAAGCAGTCTTGCGGAAGAGGGCAGTCCGGGAGGCTGGACCACCGTTACAAGCGGCGTGGTGGATCAAGGGACATCCGTTTCTTTTACCTTACCCGCAGGTGCAGGGCGTATCTTTGCGAGATTGAAAGTTAGCATTCCTTAGTCTTGTGCGGGATTCGTGGGTTTCTTCTGGCCATTGTCTATCATGGGTGGTGAGAAACTTCATGAATGCGGTTTTCAAACATCCACTCAAATGACCTGATTCTTCATGATGTGGGTGGCTTCATTTTTAAACAGGCTTCCTGCGGTGCGTTCATTGAGCGCCAGCAGGGAGTCTTGATCCGCCAGAGTTAGGCGTGATTGATAATTTCGCTTGGTTGGAAATATGTGCTGATTTCAGGGCAAGTTCGCCCGTGCGAGGCTGCGGTAGGGTTGGAGATGCTGCGGATGCGGCTGGAAATTTCATCAGGTAGATTGTGTAGATGCGCGTTGAGGCGATTCTGACTTCATCGAGGGTTCTCCTGCGAGTCGGCTCGGTGGGTCAATGGGTGGTGAGGCCGTGACAAGTCTGACATGCCGGACAAGGCGAAGCTTTCGGGCGTTCCTCCGTCGCATTTGGAGGTTGTGGTGGGAATCACGTTCGGGTTGACTCCGCCCGTTCGCTCATGCAGTTGGTGGATGCGTGCCAACTTGAAATCAGTGCCTATGATCTGGAACGAGACTCATCCGACTCCGGCGCCCCGCCGCTCCCTGCCAGCGGATGCGTTGCTCGTCGAGCTCGCCCGCCTTGAAGGCAGTGGGCCGTTGGCGAGCGCACCGAAGTTGAGGAAATTGCTGCGTTATCTCTTCGGTGAAACGCTTTCTTCTCACGGCGGCGCCATTTCCCAATACACCATTGCGTTTGATTGTTATGGTCTCGGTGAGAAATTTGACCCTGCGGCCAACACGCTCATTCGCTCTCACGCCGGGCGTCTGCGCCGCTTGCTCAAGGAGTTGGCTCCGGCGGAGGATGGCGTGCGGATCTTGATGAAGGAAAAAGGCTATCAGCTTTACTTCGAGTTGGCCGGTGAACCCGGCGTGCCGGTCACGGTTCCATCTCAGTCTCCGACTCTCGGGGTTCTGGAGTTTGAGGAAATGGGGGAAATCGGTTCGGGCCAGCTCCCGGCCAAGACCTTGGCCGCCCGGTTGATGATTGAGTTGGCGGACCACAATGGTGCGGCGCCTCAAGGACCTTTTCCGCGGAGTTTGCTTGAGGCACACCGAGGGTATCTGACTCAATTCTCGCGAGACCTCGGGCTGGATTTTCTGCTTGATGGTTCGTTCTGCGAAAAGGAGGGAGCTTTTGTCATCTATCCAAGAATTTTGGATGGGCGAACGGGAAATCAACTGTGGGCGCCTCGGAAGGGTATTTCCACCACGGGTGTTGCGCCTGATGATTTGCTCGCTGTGGCGCGCCGATTGGCGGCCGAGGCGGTTGGCGATTGGGGAGCGCTCTCAAAGCATGCCACCCGGAATGCCCTTTCGCGCAGTGGTGAATTGTTCCCTATTCATGAGGCGGTGATGTTGGCCCGCCAATATCTCACTCACTTTAATTTTGAATACCTCGGTCGATGCGTGCAGACCTTGCGTGAGGCGGCGGTTGATACCGAGGATGCGGCCATTCCGGCGACGCTCGCGGTCCTGCTGAGCTCCGCCTGCTCCGTGGAGCCGCGCTGGAGCGAACCGATGGATCGCGAGGAAATCCACCAACTCGCCGCTCGTGCCGCCCGCTTGGGCCCGGAGGATCCTTGGACGCGGCTTGCCCTCGCCATGTCCGCCATGCTCGGTGGCCAAACTTCGGTTTTGCTGGAAATCGCGAAACAAGCCGATGAGGAAAGCGACTCGCCGATCATGCTCGTCGGCTCACTGGGTAGCATTCTTTGCTTCCAATCCCTCGATGTCGAACGCGGTCGCCGCATGCTCGAGCGCTACTGCCGGGAAAGTCCGAATTATCCGCGGCTCGTGCATCTTGCCCTCGCCTTGGTCGCGTTCGCTGCGGATGATATCGCCACCACCAAGGCTGAATTGGCACGCTTCGGCGTGCCGTGGGGCTGGGCTTTTCCGCTGGTGGCCGGTGCCTGCGCCGCCATCGAGGGGAATGCTGTCATGGCCCAATCCGAGTGGCAGCGCGTCCTCGCTGCGTTCCCCAGTTTTCCCCAACGGTGGCGAGATACCGTCGCCACCCAGTGGCACGAAGACCACTTGTTGCGCATTTTTCGGGCTCTGGAGTCCGCTGGGGTGAAGACCGGATGCCGATAGATTCCGCCGACGGAGCCAGTCGCGCCTAGGCGTTTCACCTCATTTCACCTGCGCAGTCTGGACCTAGCACGTCGGGTGGTTGTGGATGAATGCGTCAAATTCGCGTCAGTCTAACAATCCTCGTGTCCATGAAGCATCTCTCGCCGCATAAATTAGCGTTCAAACTGAGTCACGGTTTGATTGGGTCATTCGTCCTCTTGCCAGTGCTTTGCCTAATGGGCCAGCCAGCGGCTCCTGAAATCCGCTATCCCGCGCTCTCTCTCCCCGCCATCAAGCTGGGAGACCCGCTGCCCGAAGACCTCGTCCCGACCCACACGGGCGGTGCCGTGCCCGATCAGACCTATCGAAGCGTCGGGACCTTTGCCGGCTCGGGATCTGCGGGGGGGAACAACGCCAGCGGCACCGCCGCCACTTTCAATGGCCCGTGGGGCATCAGCCGCGACGCTCAAGGGAATTTTTACGTCGCCGACTTCTCCGGCAAGCGCATCCGCAAAGTCACTCCTGCCGGCGTGGTCAGTTTGATTGATGAATTCGGCAGCTTCGAGCCCATTGCTACCGCCATCGATCCGGCGACCGGTCACCTTTACGTGGCCATCTCCTCTCACCGGATTCTTCGTTATGAGAACAAGAACGCGACGAAATACCCAGCTGAAGAGCCGGTTTACGGCCCGGAGACGAACTTTCCGGACGCGACGATCATTTACATCGGCACAAGCATCAGTGGAACGACGGACGCGAGCGGAACGACTGCCCGTCTCAATGCGCCCCACGCCCTCGCTGTTCGCGATGGATTCCTCTACGTAGCCGACCGCGGCAACAACCGGGTCCGCAAAGTGAACCTTTCCAACGATGCCGTCGAAACCGTCACCTTCACCGGCGGCTCGCTTGATGGGCCGGAAGGGATTTTTGTCGCACCGAGCGGGACGATCTACGTGGCCAATACGGGTGGAAACGACCTGATCCAGAAAATTCAGGATGGAGTCATCTCAACCTATGCCGGCAGCAGTTCGGGCTATGCCAATGGCATGGCTGCCTTCGCCAAATTCGACAATCCCCGCGGCCTCGCCATGGATGCGGAGGGAAATCTCTTCGTCGCGGAGGGCAACAACAATGCCATCCGACGTATTTCCCCCGACGGTTGGGTCACTCCCATCGCCGGCGACACGGTCGGCGGCTACGACGCCTCCAAGGGCTATCAGGACAATATCGGCGACTCGGCCCGCTTCAATTCCCCGCGTGGCATCGTTCTTACCCCCGATGGCCAGCTTTACATCACCGACCAAACCAACCACCGCATCCGCCGCCTTTCGCTCACCGGCTATGAAATCGAGCCATCCCTTCCGGCAGGCCTTGCGCTGAATCCCGCCACCGGGGTGATCTCCGGCAGCGCCACCGAGCTGACGCCCGAGGGCGGGGAGCTGTTTCCCCACTATGTCAATAATTTCCAAAACGGTCTAGGAAGTGCCACGCTTCATGGCACGGCAGCACTCAGCATCTACAAGAAGATTCAGCTAACTTCTAACGCTACCAACCAATCCGGCGGCATCACGATTCCGGCAGGAAATCTCAACGTGCAAGAAATGGAGGTTTCCTTCGCGCTGGAAACCTCCAAAGCCAGCGGCGGCGGTCAAGGACTCAGCTACAATTTCGGCGAAGGCGTTTCCGGTGGCCCGCCTTCGTGGATGTTGGCGGAAAGCGGAA